>CANGNA010000071.1 GCA_947455215.1 Chitinophagaceae bacterium | reverse complement strand
AGAGAGGGGAAAGGGACCAGCATGGCGAACAGGCTTCAATGCCCAATGACAAAACTCCGTCTTGTTCTTTACCCCTTTTCTTCTGCAATTATTCCTTCCTCAAATTACCTCTAAATACAGTCCTCCACAAACATAGGATGACACTATGTGGTGGTTGCTGTCAATAGAGAATGATAGCGCGTTCACCGAATACCCCCTCACAAAGACCGACGTTGGGCGAGTTTCCGGTAACGTAACTATGTTGTGGTATGCGAAAGCGAATATGCCTGTGGCTTTTAGAATTTAGTAACTGAAGGGATCTTTGGCTGCTGCTTTGAATTCGGTCCACATGTCGGCGACTACCTGTGCGGCGGGTTTGATATCTTTTATGATGGCGCTGACCTGGCCAATTTCCAGTTCGCCTTCTATCATGTCTCCTTCGAACATGCCTTTTTTTGCACGGCCGCGGCCTAGTAATTCCTGCAGTTCTTCGGTGGTGGCTGCCTTGCTTTCTGCCTCGGCTACCTTGTTGTAGAAATCGTTTTTAATCAGGCGAACGGGTGTGAGTCTTTTTAGAGATAAGACTGTGTCTCCTTCGTTGGTTGCTATGATCGCTTCTTTAAAATGGATGTGGCTGGATGCCTCGGGTGTGCACACGAACCGGCTGCCTACCTGTGCGCCTTCGGCGCCAAGGGCCATTACGGCCAACATGCCGCGACCTGTGGCGATGCCACCTGCGGCGATAAGCGGAATGCTGATGGCCTGGCGTACGGCTGGTATAAGGCATAAGGTGGTGGTTTCCTCGCGGCCGTTGTGGCCACCGGCCTCAAAGCCTTCTGCTACCACAGCATCTACCCCTGCTTCTTCGCACTTTTTGGCAAATTTGGCGCTGGATACCACGTGTACTACGATGATGCCGTGCTCTTTTAGCTTAGCGGTCCAGGTTTTAGGGTTGCCTGCGGATGTAAATACAATAGGTACTTTTTCTTCTATGATGGTTTGTACATGTTCTTCGATATTAGGGTACAATAATGGCAGGTTTACCGCAAATGGCTTGTTGGTGGCCTGTTTGCATTGTTGTATATGTTCGCGCAAGACATGTGGGTACATGCTACCGGCACCTATGATGCCGAGTCCGCCCGCATTGCTGACAGCTGATGCCAGTTTCCACCCGGATGCCCAGATCATACCGGCCTGTATGATAGGGTATTGTATGCCGAACAAGCGTGTGATGCGGTTGTCGAAACCTGTTTCTGTAAAGGCACCGGTATATGTCATATTAAGTCAAAAGTTAAAAGTTAAAACCAAAAAGTTGTGTGGTGGGGCAAAGGTAATTGTAATGGGAGATATTGTTGTGTACCTATGGCACACGGTGTTTTGCATTTGGTTTGCTACAAACCTTTTGCCCCTATGGGGCAATGACATGTGACGTTGCCTTTTGTAATAGAGTATCTTTCGCTCTTTCAGAGCTTGTCAAGACCTGGCCAATACCCGGGACTGCATCCCGGGCTGTTGTCTTTCGCTCTTTCAGAGCTTTTGGGTTTTTTCGGGATTGAAACTGCAGTTGTTTACGGGCGATATAAACGTGGAGGAGTGCAGTAATAACATGTGGTGTTGCATTTGCAGTACAGGCGTTACAAACGCCGCGCCGTTGCATCCGCGTTACAAACGCGGACGAGGGAGCGCGGACGAGTTGAGTTACAAGCGCGGACGAGGGAACGAGGGTGGGCCGGGACGTGTGCTTAGCGCGAATCACCCCCGACATTCGACAACACGCCTACGGCTGGTCGAATATCGTCCCCTCTTTCAGCTACGCTCAAGGGCTATACAAAGCGGGGAGTTGCTCACTTTTTCAGTGCAGGGCTGTTTACAAACCTACCTGTTGAGGGGTGGGCGCTGGGAGTGTAGCTTTAATATAAAAGCAAGAGGCTGTATCAAACATGTTGATACAGCCCATTGCTTTATTTATTAGCCTGAATTTATAAAGTTGTTATTGAGCGGCGGTGGTTGCTTCTGTTTTCAGGTAGTACATGGTGTTGCAGTTGCCTTTGCGGAATACTTCTTTAGCGGTGGCTTGCAGGAACTGTGTGGTTACCTGTTTGTACTTGTCCCATTCGTCGTTGATCATTTCTGCGCCGCCCAGCAGTTCGTAGAAGGCGAGGTTGTTGGCCCTGTTGAGCAGGCTCATGTCTTCGAACGCGATCATGGCTTCTATCTTGTTCTTGGCTTTCTGCAGTTCGTCTTCTGTTACACCGCCGTTTACCAGGCGCTCTATTTCTGCCTCTATTGCGGCATTGGCCTCATCGGCTGTGCGGCCTTCGCGCAGCTTGCCTTCTATCACGATCATGCCCGCATCGAGGCTGCCGGTGTGGTAACAGTTAATATTGCTGAACAGCTGTAATTCCTTCACCAGCTTGAGGTATAGCCTGCTGCTATAGCCGCTACCCATTATCTCTGTGATGAGATCGCAGGCATAATATGGCGGTGTGAGCCTGCCGGGTATGTGCCATGCCTTGTATAATGCATCGAGTGGTACATTGGCATGTACCTCCAGCTGGCGGTCGGTCTCCTGGCGTGGCTCTGCGGGTATGTTACGCACATACGCATCGCCGGCGGGAATATCACCAAACCACTTTTCTGCCAGTGCGCGCACTTCTTCTGTGGTGACATTGCCCGCCACGCACATCACCGCATTCTTTGGACGGTAGTGTTTAAAGAAGAAGGCCTTCACATCATCGAGCTGCGCTGTTTCTATCTGTTCCAGGTTGAGGCCGATAGTAGGCCACTTGTACGGGTGCGTGGTGTAGGCCAGCTTGCGCAGCTGGTGCCATGCATCGCCATAAGGCTTGTTGAGGTAGTGCTCTTTAAACTCTTCAGACACCACTTTGCGCTGTACATCGAGGCTCTTCTCGCTAAAGGCGAGGCTCAGCATCCTGTCGCTCTCCAGCCAAAAGGCTGTTTCGATATTTTTGAGCGGCAGTTGTATGTAATAATTGGTAATATCGTTGGTAGTATAGGCGTTGTTTTCACCTCCGGCCATCTGCAGCGGTTCATCGTACTCGGGTATGTTAACGCTGCCGCCAAACATAAGGTGCTCGAACAAGTGGGCAAAACCAGTCCTGTTCTCTTCTTCGTCGCGGGCACCTACATCATATAATATATTTACGGCTACCATTGGCGTTGCCTTGTCCTGGTGTACGATAACCCTGAGACCGTTTGCCAATGTGAACCTATCGAATTGCAGCATATTGTTATTTTAGAAATGACAGTCAAAGGTAACTGAAAATACCCCTCAGAAAAATCCGTGGAGAAATGAAACTATTATCAATTCTTATATCATTTGATCAATACGGCACGGTAATTGTGGCTACTTTTGCAAAAATTATCGTTTCCTGAGACAGTTGATTACCAGATTGGGCATGGCGCTTATGCTCGTGGTGTTTCTTGCGGGGTCCACGCCGCCGGAGTACATCCACGATATTTTTGTGCATCATACCGATGATGTTGACCCTGTATTAAAGAAAGGTGAATGTGGTGTGGTGGCTAAACACCATCACTGTTCGTTCTTAGGATTTGAGTTTACGCCGTTTGTAACATCGGAGGGAGCCACGCTTATTTTTGAGCACATTACCTACCTGCATGCTTACAGCACGTCCATCTATTATTTTCATTTCTTCCGGGCCCATAAGGTTATTTCTTTAAGGGGGCCGCCTGCGTGTATTGTGTGATATTGAACTGATCTCTGCCATATGGCAGGTTAATTACAAACAATACAATGCAACGAAACAACATCATGGTCCGTGTATGGAGCGCCATGGTATCTGCAATAGTTATTTTCTTATTGGCGGCTACAGCTACGGCGCAGCCCTGTAAATACCTTGTGCATGGTGTGGTGACCGATGACGGGCATCATCCTGTACCGGGTGTTATAGTGCGGCTGATGCCAGACTCTGTTGGCATGGCCACGGACACTACCGGGAGTTTTAGTTTTAGCAATGTATGCCAGGGTACGCACAAGATATCTTTTGAGGCGGTGGGCTACAAAAAGCTGGAGCAGGCAACGGATGTGACCGCGGACAAATATTTCTCGATAACACTGTCCACATCGGACAACGAGTTGGGTGATGTGGTGATCAGCGGGGAGAAGGTGCATGAACTACGCACAGTGCTTACGGACGAACTGAAGGGTAAAGCCCTGTTGCAGACGCGCGGCGCTACCCTGGGAGAATCGCTAAAGGAACTGCCGGGGCTGAACTCTGTGCAGACGGGGCCGGGCCTATCAAAGCCGGTGATACATGGCCTGCATAGCAACAGGGTACTGATCATTAATAACGGTATACGGCAGGAAGGGCAGCAATGGGGCTCAGACCATACGCCTGAGATAGACCCATTCACCGCCAATAAGATAACGGTGGTGAAAGGTGCTGCGAGCGTACGCTACGGAGCCGATGCCGTAGGCGGGGTCATCCTTCTTGATCCTGATCCGCTACCGACAACACCGGGGATACATGGCAATGTGTATGCGATAGGAGCGAGCAATGGGCGTGTGGGTACCACCAGTGGTATGCTGCAAGGTGCATTCGGCAAGAAGCTGGAAGGCCTGTCGTGGAGGGTGCAAGGCACGTATAAGCAGGCGGGCAATTTCGAGACCCCACATTATTACCTGTTCAACACGGGATTGAAGGAGAACGATTTTTCGGGTACGCTTGGTTACAAAAAGAAGGGGTTCAACTTCAGCGTTTTCTACAGCCATTATAACACGCAGACCGGCATCTTCTCTGGCGCGCAGAGCAACAGCCCTGCCGACCTGGCTGCGAAGATGGCGCGAAGCACGCCCGATGTGCCATCGTATTTTTCGTACACCATCAACCGCAGTTATCAGCAGGTGTCTCACGGATTGCTGAAGGCTACCGCAGGGTATACCTTTAAAAACAATGCTAAGGTGGATATGACCTTTGGCCGGCAGGAAGACCTGCGCGAAGAGTATGACGCGGGACTGCCGTTTACTACCAGTGCGGCATTGCTGGCCAAGCCGCAGCTGAGCTTTACGCTGGTGACCCATTCGCTGGATCTGGTGTATACATCGGCAGTGCGTAGCGGATTCTCGGGTACTGCGGGCATTACCGGTAATACATCAGGCAACGTGTTTAGCGGGCTGAGGTATCTTATTCCTAACTACCGCGATTATAATGCGGGTGCCTTTGCCATAGAACGATATAACAGGGGCAAGTTCAACTTTGAGGCGGGGCTACGATATGACTACCGCTGGCTAAGGGTGTACCAGCGTAATGCCAACACGCTGCAGCTGTACAATACCACCTACGGGTATAATAATGTGACGGGCACCATTGGCGCTACCTATCATTATAATGCTCACCTGTCTTTTACAGGCAATGTGGGTACGGCATGGCGTGCACCGAGCATCAACGAGATGTATATTAATGGCGAGCACTTTAGTAATGCGAGCTATGAGGTGGGTGATTCATCGTTGAAGTCGGAGCGATCGCTGAATACGAGCTTGTCTGTGAATTATACCAACAGCAAGCTGCGCATTACGGCTGATATGTACTACAATAAGATAGGTAATTACATATACGCCAAGCCTGCCCTGGCGAGTGTTACCATTATTAGTGGTACTTATCCGTTATTCCTGTACACGCAGACCAATGCCAATATAAAGGGCCTGGACGCCAGCCTGCAATACGACCTGACCAACCATCTTACCTTCCAATCTAAAACGACGATAGTACTGGGCTATAATGAGTCGGCACACGACTACCTGGTGTTTATGCCTGCCAACAGGTACGAGAATGGTATTACTTACCAGGGGCATAAGCTGGGTAAGCTGGACGAACCTTATATAGGTGTAGAAAATGTGACGGTAAGCAAGCAAAGCAGGGTGCCACCCAATTCGGACTTTGCACCACCGCCGGCGGGCTACAGCCTGTTCAATATCAACGGAGGCTTTACTATGCCATTGTTGAAACACCTGCTTACAGTGAGCGCGAGTGTGAACAATACCACCAATGTGGCCTACCGCGACTACCTGAACCGTTTCAGGTATTATGCAGATGATCTTGGCGCGAGCTATGTGCTGAGATTGAAATATTCATTTTAAAAGACAAAAGAAACAAACAATGAAACGTTCATCGATAATAATGATCCTTGCAGCACTAGTGATGGTAGCTGTATGGAGTTCTTGTAAAAAGAGCGAAAAAGATGTGCAGGCGCCGTTGCCTGACGCAGAGACCATAACAACAGTTCAGCTGAAGGCTGTGAATGTTGCGGATAGTACTGATACTGTAAATGCCAAATGGGTGCAGCTGGTGCCATCAAATCCGCAGAGTGTAGATACGAGCCATGCTTACCTGCGCCTGAAAAAGAACGCGAGCTATACGGTAAATGTGTACTTCCTGGACGAGACAAAGACGCCTGCTGATGATATTACTACCGAGGTGCGCGAACGTGCCAACTATCACCTGGTGTGTTTTACGCCCGCATCGGGCCTGAACCTGACGGTGAACGCTACCGACCATGATACGCATACACCTGCATTGCCGGTGGGTCTGACCAACCTGGCAACGACAACGGGCGCCAGCGCTGGTAACCTGAATGTGACGCTGCATCACCAACCTGACCTGAAGACGGGAGATTGTTCGCTAGGATCTGCCGATGCGAATGTGAATTTTTCGGTGACGATATACTAGGCTTAGCCTTAATTGAAAAGCGGCGGACAAATTGAATTGTCCGCCGCTTTTTTGTTATTGTGCATCTCCAGTACAGTGTTTTGTTTTTGGTGTCTTTCGCTCTTTCAGAGCTTTCTTATTTTTTGTTCCTGTAACCCGGGGCTTCGCCACCGGGCTATTGTCTTACGGTCTTTCAGACCTGTTTACATCTTATTTATTCAGCGTTGCGCTTTTCGTCTATCTTTCTTTTGATGAGGTAGACCTTTAATTGGTCTTCGGCGCTGCCTTTTAGTGGTTCATCGTAGAAGCCTGTGATGTTCTCGTCGCTGTCTATGTCTACCTGTTTGTCGTCGGTGCTGAATGGGCCAACAATGGCGAGATATGGGGTTTTCTCGTCATCGTTGGTGACTACGGTGTAGAGGTAGAACCGCTGTTTCTTTTCTTTGTATACCACGCTCCTTGATACGAGGTAGGTGTAGTCGGTATAGTACTGGTCTTCGTCGGCCTGCTCCAGGTAGCTTTCTGCAAATGATCTCTGAGACCAGTATTTTTTAGGGAACAGATCTATCTTCTCTTTACCATTCAGCAAGTAGTAAAGATTCAGGCGGTAATACTTATCGGCAGCCAGTGTGTCCATTGCAGCGCTGCTCATTTGTTTGCCACTATCGGCCAATATGTCCAGGGCAGTGTATACCACGTCATGCTCCGGTACGTATTGGTATTGAGCTATCTCTTCCCAGCATTCTTTGGTGTTCATATATGCCAGTACATACATCATGTCTGTAAATATGGAGCGGCCGGTATCTGTACGGATGGCCTTGCTGCTTTTCAGCAACGTTGGTATATGGTCCACAAGGTCTTTCCTGGTCAATACATTGCTATCGAGCAGGTTGTGGACGATATCACATACCAGGAAGGTGCAGATGCTATCGCTGCTGAGTGCCAGCAGATCGGGGAAGAATGTTTTGGCGAGGGCGGGCTTGCTTTTCAGTTTGTAAGTTAGCTGGAACAGGAAGCCTTTTTTAGGTGTTGCGGTAAGTAATAATTGCTTAATGGTTTTGAATGCGGCCACACTGTCTTTCTGCATGGTCATCATTTCGAGTACATCGCCCTGCAGACCTTTTCGCGCAATAACCGGATCATGATACAATTGCTCGAGTTGCTGCATGGACATGTCTTTCCCGAAACGCTTCAGCTCTGTTACCAATGAATTGTATTGATATAAGATTGCGGTGTCCTCATTGTGCCAGGTGGCGAGTGTCTTTATCATTGCAGGGACATCGTCTTTGGTGAAGGTCACTTCGTTGGCGGCAAGCTTGGCGTATGCTTTGGTAGCAGAGTCGCTGCTGAAGAGGTCGGCCAGGTACGCGTCAGGTGTTTGTTTGAAGTGTGCGGTGTCTTTTTTCAATACCCGGAAGGTGGTGAAGAAGGAATCTATCCGCTTGTCGTTCTTCATGCTTAGCGGGTAACTGCAATCCAATACGTAACGCGTGCGTCCATCGGTAACCATGCGCATGCGGTGTATTTTATCTGCGTTCTTTTTAGGGGTGATCATCTCTGCCCATGGCTGGCCTTTGGGTGCACTGTAAGTGGCGAGTGCAGTGTCGTCGGATTCCATGGAAAAGTCTTTCAGCCATTCCTTCATGGTAGCTTGTAAGTCTCTTGTCCAGTAGAAGGGCAACATTCGTTTTGCAGATACCTGGTAGGTAAGCAACATGGATGAATCCCAGCTGCGGTATACACGGGTTGTTGGTAACACGGTGTCTTCGAAATCGGACTTTTCCTTTACAGTAACAAATGTGCCGGGTGCATATGCGGAGAAGACGCTGTCATCGCTGTGTTGTACCCGCATAGCCATAAGGGTAGACGGTAATATCTGTACACTTTTCAGGAATGTTTCGGCATCCGAAAGACCTTTTTCATTGTCGGGGAATTGTATCACCAGGTTGTAGTGGCGGTTGTCTGCGGCTATCAGCCTGTTTCTTATTTTGCTGCCTTTGAATGCATCAGTTATGACATCGTACATCCTGTACCCGGCAAAGCGGCCCTCGGTAGCATGGGCAGTAATGTTCTGCTGTTTGTAATAGTCGAGCACATTCTCCAGCATGGTAGAGTCTTCGGTATAGCCGTAACCCCTGCCCGGCGTATTGCAGACGATAAAATAGAACATGCCGGCAGCGGGGTCTACAACAGCATAGCTTACCTGCTTTGCAGAAGAATCCTCGGACCAGCTGATCTTGCGGGTCGCTTTTTGGTTGGGTAAGTTGCCGCTAAACCGGATATCATCGAATGTTTTACCGGCCTTGTCTACTGCCGATTTGCTGATAAGGCGAAAGGAGCTAAAGAATGGGTCTATATGGTCGCCGAGTTTAGACTGCGCATATGCCATCAGCATGTAAATATCTGATCCGTGGGTCAATATCTGTACGCGGTAGCGGATGTCTCGCGTATCGGTGAAGTAGTATTCTGTGCCATTGATACCCCCGGTGGTCACGGGTTGTTTCTTAACAGTTGTAGCAATGCCTGTCAGTCGCTCTGCTATAGCTTCTGCGGCCTGCGCTGCAGAAGCTGAATCGTTGGAGGAGCTGGAGTGGTCGGTTACGTAGTAGGTAGATGTGGCGACGTCAAAATACATCTTCATGATCACTGTACCGCCACCTGCATTCACGTCGCTGGGTTTGCCGGGCATCTTGATAGCATAACCATCGTTGCTGAACAATGTTTCGCTCCATTGTTCACCATTGGCGTGTTTAAACTCGTAGTCGGCACCGTTCAGGTGGCTGCCGCTGATGACAGGCTCTACGGCATAGCCACTTTCGCGGAGCAGCGTTATAAGGCCGCGCTTGCCGGGCAGATGCAATGCACCTACTGCGCAGAACAGCGAGTGCTGTTTCATGATACTATCCATGCTTTGCAACATATGTCTGTTGCGCGATGATAGCAGGATCTCTTCGGTCTTTGGAGGGTAGATGTCTGATACCTTCTGTAATTCGGTGAGGTCTTTGGCCAGGTATAGTTCTATCATCTGGTCTTGCATGGATGTGCCGGTGCTGAACAGTTCCTGTACTTTTTCAGGGTCTACATTGTTCATGTCTATGCTGTCCAGTATGTTTATCTGATCCTGTAAATGCTCTACCCCCGCTATTATTTTTCCTTTGTCTCTTGCAATGGTGCTGAGGTAGGCATCCATGAAGGTGGGCAGATCGTCTTTGTGTTTTTTACCTGACGATATTTTATCCTTCAGTGCGTAGACCTGCTTCACGGTCAGGTCTCCGGGGTCGAGGCTTGACGGGCTGTTCTGCCTCAGTTTTTTCAACTCGGCAGGTGTCAGGATGTCGCTAAGCTTTTTCTCTTTTCTGTCGGTTGTCGTCTCTTTATTTTTATCAATTGCGGCTGACATATAGTCGGCCATAGCATCGTTCATGCTATCGGGGTTCACTTCCAGGGCAAATACCTCTGTATTGTCTATAGCTGTGTATAAAGAATCGGGGAAGTCGAACAGTTTCCTGGCCTTGAGGTGCATGGTGCCATACAGGTAAGATGGATGCTGCATGCCCTTGCCCGAGATACGCCATAAAAGAGTTTTTTCGTTTTGCTGAGCAGGAGCATTAAATGGGCCTGCTATGAACAGGGCTGATAGCAACAGGGCTATAAGTGATCTCATAATAATGTGAATAGATAACAAATATCGTATTTAATACTTGCAAATACAGTATGCAGGCAGCTCATTGGCTAGAATAAAACAAAAACCCGGATGGACATCCGGGTATCTTTTTGCTTTACTAACATATAACTACTCCCTGTTACCAGAGAAAAACTACAGATCTTTTACTTTCAAGCCCTTTCTCCAGGCGACGAAGTTGCTTAGTCCGCTTGAAAGAATAACAATACTTACCGTGCTGCATGGCATCAATATTGCTGCTGTAACCGGCTTCATTAGGCCCTGCATAGCGAAGTACAGGCCTACCATATTGTACATGATAGAAACCACAAAGCTTACGTTGACCACTTTGCCGGCTGTTTTTGACAGTTCCAGCAGTGCAGATAGCTTTCCTGCCTGTTCTGCCCGGAGGATGCCATCGCATGCGGGAGTGAAATTATTTACATCGTCGGCGAGTGTAATGCCCACATTGCTTTGTTGCAAAGCACCGGCATCGTTCAATCCATCGCCGATCATCATTACCTTCCTGCCTTTAGTTTGTTCGCCCTGTATATATTGCAGTTTGTCTATTGGCTTTTGCTCGAATAAGAGGTTGGCCTCATTGCCAAATACGCTGCGCATGGCTGTCTTCTGCTTTTCATTATCGCCAGACAGTAATGACAGCACATAGTTTTTCTTCAGTTTGCCTAACACGGACGGTATGCCTGCTCTGAAAGATGACATGACATGCACTGATGTTACGTGTTGACCAATTCGGATGTATACCGTTGCTTTATCGGTGGAGTTATTATCGATACCTGTAAATGCCGCCGAGCCAACGCGAGCCACAATATCGCCATATTGCACCTCTACACCTTTGCCGGGATATTCTTCCCAATGCTCCAGTAATATGGGTTTACGCTCGCCTATCCATGTGGCCAAAGCTTTGCTGTTAGGGTGGTTGCTTTGCTTTACCGCGGCGTATACGATATCTTTTTCGAGGTCTGTAAGCTGGTGGCCTGATACTTCGAGGTTGCTGCCATTGTTAGTAGTAATGGTGCCTGTCTTGTCAAACACAACCTCATTTACGTTGGCCATCTGTTCTATTACAGTAGCGTCGCGCAGAAATAGCCCGTTAAGACCAAATATGCGCAGTATGTTGCTATTGGTGAATGTGGCAGATAATAATAGTGCACAAGGGCAGGCTACAATGAGCATTGCAGACACAGCATTCATGATCTTGGATGCATCGTGCATGTACCAGTAAGCGGCTGTGCCAAGCGCCAGCGTAAAAAGTATAATGGTAAAGTAACGGCTGAGTATGTGTACGATGCTATTCTTGTTATTGCTGTCGGCTTTATCTTTTTTAAAGGCGTAGTGGTTCCACAGTGATGTGAGGTAGCTGGATGCTATCGGCTTAACCACTTCTATTTCCAGCTCTTCGCCTGTTTGTTTACCACCGGCGTAAACCGTTTCGCCGGCTCTTACCTTTACCGGCTCTGCTTCGCCGGTCACAAAGCTGTAGTCTATCATGGCATTGCCGGTCATCACCACTGAATCTGCGGGCACCAGTTCGCCATGGTGCAGTATCACACGGTCTTTTTCCCTCAGTTCTTCCAGTTGTCGGCTTTGCACGCCGGTAGTGGTCTTTACATTCACTGCTATGGGGAAGTAAGATTTGTAATCGCGGGTAAATGACAGTGACTTGTAAGTGCGATCCTGCACTATGCGGCCAGCCAGCATAAAGAACACTATGCCGCTCATGCTATCCAGGTAACCAGCGCCTGTTCCGGATAATATTTCGTATAAACTGCGAGAGAAAGTGATGATCAATGCCAGTACGATAGGGGCATCGATATTCAGTATCTTTTGCTTGAGACCGGCCCAGGCGGTGCTGTAAAATTCTGTTGCAGAATAAAAGAATACCGGTAGCGACAATGCCAGGTTGAGATACCTGAACATATGGGCATATTGCTCCTCGATACCCAGGCCTGCCAGGTATTCAGGGAAGCTCATCATCATGATATTGCCAAAGCAGAAGCCAGCTATACCCAGTTTTATGATGCGTGTTTTATTATGCTTATTCAGCTCCTTATCGCTGGTGTCCTGCAGGCTTATATATGGCTCGTAGCCAATAGTGGTAAGCAGTTCTGCGATCTTGCGGAGTGTTGTCTTGCTTTTAGAGAAGTGTATGGTCACCTCTTTGGCTGTGAAGCTGATGCGGCTTTCGGTGACGCCTGCGTCCAACCGGTTGAGGTGTTCTAATAACCACATGCAGGAACTGCAGTGCACAGACGGCAGGTAAAGTGTTACTATGGCCAGTTCGCCATTATCGAACTGGTAAAGTTTGCCGGCTATGGCAGGGTCATCGAGGTAGGCAAACTTATCGGTACGTATTGCTTTTACCTGGGATAGCCCGGGGTGAGACTGAAGGGTATAATAATCGCACAATCCATTGTTATTGATCATCTCATAAACCAGTTTGCAACCTTCGCAGCAAAACAGTTTATCGTCGACGGCAATGTTAGCCGTCAGGCATTTAGCGCCGCAGTGGTAACATGCCTGTTGCGTTTTGGGCTGTGTCCTGGCCTCGGTCTCATGATCACTTATTGCCTGCATTTATTTTCTTTTGTGCTTCTATGATCTTGGGGATCAGGTAATTGTTCTCCAGGAAGAAGAGCTCTGTGACGCTGGTTTCCAGCAAAGCCATATTGGAGCGTAGCAGCCTGTATTCATCGGGGAATATGGTTTCTGAGTACAGTGGTAGTGTTATCATATGCAGCCGCGACATTACTTTTTTCAGCTCCTCGTTGGTGACGCTCAGCTCCAGTACGTGTACATCATGGTTTATCTTACAATTGCCCGAGCAGTTGGTGCAGTTGTGATTGTCTTTCACCTTTTCCGACAACGTGCTGATGTATGGCATGTAAGTGCGCTTGCGCTCACGTATGTGTTTATCTATGTCGTCGACGATCCGCTCGCATTGCAATACATACTGCAACTGGGTGGCAGACTTTTCTATATTCTTGATCTTTTCTGCTTGCTTCCTTATCTTGATACACAGCATTTCGGTGGTATCATAGTAATCCGCCTGCAGTTGTTCTGCAAATGGTTGTAGCGCCGCCGCTGTATAATCCTGGTACTTTTTAGCCACCATAACTTATTGTTCTAATTACAAATATATTTGGTGGCATGACCGCCAAAAATGATTTGTATCATGTTCTCATGTGTTTTAACAACCATTTAGCCGCATATTTGCTGTGGTGTGGTTAATGATTGGTTATCAATTGATTTATACGAATGTTTAATTGTTTATATCATTATTCTGTTTCCATGCCCAGCTCTATTAGTTCGGGGGCTGTTTTACGAACATTGGCAATACCACCTTCAACACTGGCCACATTGTGAAAGCCCTGCAATTTGAGGAAAGAAGCCGCGATCATAGACCTATAACCGCCGGCACAGTATACCAGCCACTTGTGTTCTTTATGCAGGGTGTCTGCCTTGGCAGCCAGTTCGTTCAGCGGTATGTGTACAGCACCGGTCATGCGGTCTTTAGCTGCTTCCTTACGGTTGCGTACGTCGATCAATGCATAATCGCTTGTGTTCTGTAAGTCCTGGATGTCGCTAGCTGTTATTATGTTTACATGGTCACCCGGTTTATCGCTGCTATGCCATGCCTCGAAGCCGCCTTTCAGGTATCCTGCTACATGATCGTAGCCGATGCGTGACAGGCGCTCTATGGCTTCTATTTCCCTGCCAGGCTCTGTCACCAACAGGATGTTAGCATTGGGTGCAATGAGCGTACCGGCCCATACTGCAAAGTCTCCATTGAGACCTATATTCAAAGAGCCGGGAACGAACCCTGTTGCAAAATCGGCAGGGTTACGCGTATCCAGAACAACCACGCCCTCTTTTTGCATGGCATGGAAGCTACGCGGATCAAGCGCATTCAGGCTTTGCTCCAGCACTTTGTCGTAAGCAGTATACCCGCCTTTATTGGTGGCAGCATCTTTAAAGAAATACCCTGGTACGGCTGGCTGGTCTGTTGTTACAGCCGTGATAAATGTGTTCCGGTCGGTTATCTTCAATGCATAGTTGAATTGTTTTTCCTTACCGATGGTAGACTGGCTGTCTGTGCTGAGGTTTTTGCCACAGGCGGATCCGGCACCATGGCCCGGATATACAACAACATCGTCGGGCAGTGTTTTTATTTTGGCGTTCAGCGAGTCGAACAACATGGAGGCCAATTCTTCTTTCGGTAAGTTGCCGCTCAGCAGATCGGGGCGGCCCACATCGCCTATGAAAAGTGTATCGCCAGAGAATATAGCCTGCTCTTTTCCTTCCTTGTCGACCAGCATGTAGCATGCTGACTCGATAGTATGGCCGGGAGTGTGGAGTACTTTTATATACATGTCTCCCAGGGGTAGTAATTCGCCATCTTCAGCTACATGTGCACGATAGCCGGGTGTTGCGGTGGGGCCAAAAACAATGTTGGCGCCTGTTTTATTGGCCAGGTCTAAATGGCCGGATACGAAGTCGGCATGAAAGTGCGTCTCCAATACGTACTTTATTTTTGTTCCCCGTTCTTTTGCCAACTGGAGATATGGCTCGGGATTTCTCATGGGATCTACTACGGCAGCATCATGGCCTGCTTCTATATAGTATGCCGCCTGTGCCAGGCAGCCTGTATACAACTGTTGGATATACATTGTATTGGAATTTGACTGCAAATTAACTTTACCTTACCGCCCCGGGACGCGACGATGCTCACTGGTGCGGATGATATTGGTCAGTGTGCTCCCACGAGTATGAAAATAATTTTACCGGGTAAAATATCTATGATACGAGAATACAGCATCTTTCTTTCGTTGGCCTTTGTGGCGGAGATAATAGGCACGGTGTCGGGCTTTGGTTCATCGATACTGTTCATTCCGTTGGCCTCATTGTTCTTTGATTTTAAGACAGTGCTGGGTATCACTGCGGTCTTTCATGTATTTAGTAATGTGTCGAAGATATTCTTGTTCCGGAATGGTGTAGATAAGAACATAGCACTAAAACTGGGTATACCTGCGGTGGTGTTTGTGATAATAGGGGCCTTGATAACCACCAGGATACAGACACAGGTAATGGACCTGCTGATGAGTGTAGCGCTGCTGGTATTGAGCGTGTTCCTGTTGTTCAACATGCGTTCGAGGATAGAGCAATCCAACTTCAACCTGGTAGCGGGTGGTACAGTGTCCGGTTTCCTGGCGGGGCTGGTAGGTACAGGCGGAGCTGTAAGAGGAATAACTATTGCAGCGTTCCAGCTACCCAAAGATGTGTTCATAGCTACCTCTGCTATAATAGACCTTGGCGTGGATGCGAGTCGTAGTATCATATACGTGTACAATGGATACTTTCCTCGTAACCTGGTACTGCTGGTGCCTTTTCTGATGGGGATAGGTCTTGTGGGAAGTTACGTAGGTAAGCTATTGCTGCGCTACATATCAGAGCAGTTATTCCGGTATATAGTGGTGGTGACCATTGTAGCAACAGCGCTGCTGCAGTTGATCAAATACATAACATAGAGAAGCAAACAAATAAATAATGGAGATGAAGTACTGGAAGAAGTTGAGTCACACAGAACAGGACGAACGAATAACCCGGGCGCTGGCTGCCAATGTAGATTTTACACATAGTGTATGCCTGGGTATACCTGCATCGCGGCTTGATGAACAAGTCTTCTACAGCCAGGCTTCATTTCTTAAGGATGCGCCATTGCTGCGTACGTATGTTGCCAACCCCAATCATATTGGCTGCCATACGTTTGGCAGTTCTGAGCCCTTTTTTGCCGGTACGCATGAGCTGGAACGTGAAGTGATAGAACTGCTGAGTGTAGATTTTTTTAAAGCACAACCCGGCAGCTGTGATGGCTATGTAGCAGCAGGTGGCACCGAGGCAAATATTGAGGCTGCCTGGATATACCGTAACTATTTTATACAAGAACATAATGCACAGCATCACCAGGTAGCTATTCTCTGCTCCTCGGACACGCATTATTCTGTGGCTAAGGCAGGTAACTTACTGAACATAAATGTGTGTGCCGTGCCTGTAAATGAGCAGGACAGGAGCATAAGCAAAGAAGCGGTATCTGCAACGATAGCGGATGCGATAAGCAGAGACATAAGGTTCTTTATAGTGTACTGTAATATGGGTACAACCATGTTTGGCAGTATAGATGCGCCGGAGGTTTATGCCGATGTGCTGAGGCAGCATAATGTACACTACAAAATGCATGTGGATGCTGCCTTCGGTGGCTTTATATATCCTACCAGTGCACCGGAAAGTGTATTGAATTTTGCCAATGCAGAGGTGTCGTCTATAACACTGGATGCACATAAGATGCTGCAGGCACCATATGGTACAGGTATATTCCTGGCAAGAAAGGGACTTATGGAATATGCCCTGACGAAGGAGGCCAGCTATGTGCATGGTATGGACATGACGATAAGCGGCAGCAGGAGCGGTGCCAATGCTATAGCCATATGGATGATATTGTTTTCTTATGGCCCGTTTGGCTGGCTTGAGAAGATCAATAAACTGCTATACCGCACTGACTGGATGTGTGCGAAGCTGGACGAGCTGCATGTAACATACTACCGTCATCCGCGTATGAATATCATCACTATCAGGTCGGGTTATGTGCCGGCCGCGCTGGCGGCTACCTTTGGTATGGTACCTGACGATCACTCCTCAGAGCCGGGATGGTATAAGATAGTGGTGATGGACCATGTAAGTATAGATCAGTTGCATGATTTTGCTGTGCAACTAGGCCAAAGCCTTATGCTGCAACCTGAATTGGCCTGACAATCACAGGCACCTGGCTGATTTTTTCTTTTTGCCGATGGCGTTCTTTTTTTCAGCTTTTTCTATGTATTCGGCAGCTGCGGGTATTTTGCAGGCCGTATCGCCCATGTCGGCGGTTACTTTGCCGATGTCTTTGGCCGCCTTTTTGGCTGCTTCGGTCAGTGGCTGCACATAAGTGCCTAAGGCTATTACAAAGCCATTCATAGCCAGCTTTACGCGGTTGGTGCTATTGTGGATGTCTTTGATTACACGTTTGAGCAATTTGCTGAGCAAGGCTATGTCGAGATCTGCGTCTGCCTTAAGAGAGACAATATTGCTTAGTACAGACCAGCCAATAGACTGCAGTTGTTCGTCTTTAGCCTCTATCCATTCCATAGCTTTCTTCATGGCGTGCGGGCCTTCGGCTGCTACCCAGGCTACGGTGTACTCCCGCAACACCGGTGCATTGGCTTTTTCGGCCCAGTGCTGCAATTGCTTTTCGGTCATTTTTTCGGGTTCGGTGAGTAATCCCGCAAGGTACATAGCATCGTATATGCCGGAGTCATAGAGTTTCAGAGATACATCGTAACCATTCTTTACCTGCTTTACTATTTTCTTCATCTCTTCGATCTTCACACCATATACAGGTTCCTGTATACCGTGTTTCATGATCACCTTTTTGTACGACTCTTGCCCCAGCTCTTTCAGCTGCGCGAGGATCTGTTCTGCTGTCATAGTACCGTGGCCATAAGAGGCCAAACAAAAGTAATATAAGCAGCCGTAAATGACCACTGCAAAAATGAAGATGCCACCTGGGGCACCTTAGCGCAAGCCTAAATGGCCCTGCTGAATTTATTGGCAGTATGCTCTTGTGTGCGCTGAAGATGGAGGTCGAAAGCGCTGGCTATATTGCGCAGGAAGTGCCGGCCAAGGAGTGTTACGCTAAGGCCGGTATGGTCGTAGTCTACAAGGGCATCCTTATGCAATATTTTGAGCACCGGAAAGGCAAACTCTTCGATAAGTGGCAGATCTTGCGGGCGGAAAGTTGCTTTGCCTGTGCACACAATGTCTAGTATGTATTTTTTGAAATCAACGTCTTCATTATCCAGGAAGTAGCCCTTTTTTACTGATAAGTTACCGGTATTTATATCCGCGTAATAGTCGTGGATGGTCTTGCTGTTTTGGGCGAATGCAGTGCCGGTGTCACTAATGGATGATACGCCGAGACCCAGTAAGAGCTTTCCGGGGTTGGTAGTATAGCCCATAAAGTTACGGTAGAGCTTGCCGCTTGCGGCGGCCACACACAGGCTATCGTGCGGCAGGGCAAAATGGTCCATGCCAATATCAATATACCCGGCCTCAGTGAACATTTTCTTTCCCAGCTGGTACAGTTGCATTTTTACTTCTGCAGTTGGCAGATGGCTTTCATTGAATAGCCGCTGGCCTTTGCTTGTCCATGGCACATGAGCATAGCTGTAGAACGCTACCCTATCAGGGCGGACAGATATTACTTGCTCCAGCGTGCGCTGCATTTTTTCGGGTGTCTGCAACGGCAGGCCATAAACAAGGTCGAAGTTCACAGATTCGTAGCCTATGCTACGTGCAGTTTCTGTTGCCTTCTGAACGTTTTCGAAAGGTTGTATACGGTTGATAACGAGTTGTACATCGGGGTCATTATCCTGAACACCAAAACTCACCCTGCGAAAACCAAGGTCGTAGAGGGTTTGCATGTGTTCGGCAGTAGTATTGTTAGGATGTCCTTCAAAGCTGAATTCGTGGCCGGTTGGTATGATACAGTCGGTGAGAATGGCAGATAGCAGCAGCCTGAGATTGGCGGGGGAAAAGAATGTTGGCGTACCCCCACCCAGGTGCAGTTCTTTTATTACAGGTTTAGAGGACATTTGCGCCATGTACAAAGCCCATTCCGCCAATATGGCTTTTATATAGTCGTCTTCAACGGAGTGGTTGGCAGTTATTTTCTTGTTACAGCCACAGTAGGTGCATAGCGATTCGCAAAAAGGCAGGTGAATATACAAGCTGAGCTGTGCACCCCCTAAGGAAAACTGGCTTGCAAAGTTAGCAGCCCACTGATCTGCAGCAAGTCCCTCCTGCCAGTAAGGTACTGTAGGGTAGCTGGTGTAGCGGGGAACAGGAACGTTGTACTTATTTAATAAAACCAGGTCGTCCATATCTGTTGGGTTTGCAAAAAAAATAGAGGCCCCGGACGAAACCGGCGCCACTTGACCATATATATCCGATCTTAACCAAAAAACTCTTTAATTACATCCACTGTGCAGCGAACTTCCTGAAAGAATGCATGAGCTCTTTCATTGTATTCTCCTGCGCGGCAGTTTGTTCGCCCAGCTTATTGTGTGTTTCCACCAAGCTGCCTTCAACGTAGCCCGCAGATGAGTTGGCTGCTTCCTTTGCTATTGCATCGATATTGACTTGTATATCGCGGGAGAGGGAATCTATATTGCTACCTTGTAGGCGGAATTGGTTTTCGAAATGCTCCACTTCACGCAGCATATTGCTATCGGAATTTTTTCCAGCCACTTCTGTGAGCAGGCCGCGCATTATAGCGATCTCTGTTTTATAGAAATTCAGGCTTCTCAACCACTGGCTATGCATATTGCTTACATGGCTGATGTTTACTTTGCTCATTTGTATAAATTTTAACCAAAAGTAGAGTGGGATAAGGCGGCGGATGCTGACGATGGTCAGTGTACGCGCTGATTGATATCGCTGTGGCGGCCGACGCTGTCTAATGAAGGTCATTAATGTGGGGGATGCTGAATGATACATTTGGCCCGGGTATTAAAAACCAGACATATGTTGCGTTACATTCTTGCTATTGTTCTTATCATACATGGCCTGATACATTTTTCGGGATATAAGGGGCGTGGTCCTGCTTATAAAGGAGGTGGTCATAGCTTGTCTCAGGTAATGTCAGGCGTTTTGTGGCTTGCGTCCGGCTTTGGCTTTATCGCTGCGGGCATCTTATCGGGTTCGCACGATGCCTGGTGGCCGGCAGGGGCGCTGGCTATATTAATATCTACAGTACTTGTAGTTACGCGATGGAAAGATGCGCGTTACGGAACCATAGTAAACGCGTTGCTACTGTTGGTGACCATCGCAAATTTTGCGGAGTGGCGATTCGACCGTAATGCACATAGCGAGGCCAGGGAGTTGATGAGCCTGCTGCGCAAGAGTGACCGGGTAATACGTAACGAAGACATAGTCGGGCTGCCGATACCTGTGCAGAAGTGGCTGGTAAACTCAGGCGCTGTGGGGCATATGGGGGTAAGCCTGGTTCGGTTGAAGCAGCGTGGCAAGCTGCGCATGAAGCCGGATGGGCGCTGGATGGATATGACGGCAAAGCAATATTTTAATCTAGATCACCAGGCTTTTCTCTGGTTGGCAAGGATAGAATATGCGCCCACCCACATTGCCGGAGAAGATATGTACAAAGAGGGCCACGGGCACATGCGAATAAGTATGGGGTCTGTTATTGATATAGCCAGTGCTGCCGGCGAAGAGACAGATCAGGGTAGTATGCTGCGTTACCTTGCCGAGATACAGTGGTTCCCGTCGGCAGCACTAAGCCCGCTGATAGCCTGGAAAGGAATAGATGCCACAAGTGCCATGGCTACTATAACCTATAACGATAAGTATGCCAGTGGGATATTTTATTTTGATTTGGCAGGCAGGGTGACAGCGTTTGAAGCCATGCGATATATGAATGTGGATGGACATTACAGCCTTGAAAAATGGT
>CANGNA010000070.1 GCA_947455215.1 Chitinophagaceae bacterium | reverse complement strand
CAACAGTAGCTATACACACCATAGCAGAAGCGCAGAAGAAAGGTGGCATTTGTGCCATAATAGATGCGGAACATGCGTTTGATTCAGGCTATGCCCGCAAGCTGGGTGTAGATGTGGATAGCCTTATTATCTCTCAGCCCGACTATGGTGAGCAGGCACTGGAAATTGCCGATCGCCTTATCTCATCCGGCGCGGTCGATGTAGTGGTGGTCGATTCAGTTGCGGCCCTGGTACCAAAAGGTGAACTGGAAGGTGAAATGGGCGAGAGCAAAATGGGCTTGCAGGCACGCCTCATGAGCCAGGCGCTCCGTAAGCTTACAGCTACTATTTCCCGCACAGGCTGCTGCTGCATATTCATCAACCAGTTGCGCGAAAAGATAGGTGTGATGTTCGGTAACCCCGAGACCACCACAGGTGGTAACGCCCTTAAATTCTACGCTTCAGTACGTCTTGATATCCGCCGTATCAGCCAGATCAAAGATGGCGATGTGGCCAGCGGGAACCGCACCCGTGTAAAGGTGGTAAAGAACAAGGTAGCACCGCCATTCCGCCAGGTAGAGTTCGATATCATCTTTGGCGAAGGCATAAGCAAGGTAGGCGAAGTGATAGATATGGGCGTAGAGCTGGGCATCATGAACAAGAGTGGTTCATGGTACAGCTACAACGACAGCAAGGTAGGCCAGGGCCGCGACGCAGTAAAACAATTCCTGCTCGACAACCCGGAAATGATGGCAGAAATAGAAGGCCGCATCCGCGAAGCGCTCCAGGTAGGCGTTACAGCGTAAAAACATACTTAGTAAGTACAAGAGCTGCTGGTGTAATGCCGGCAGCTTTTTTATTTGTGTATTTTTACCCAATGAAAATAGCCATCATAGGCGCAGGCGCGGCAGGCTGCTTTGCTGCCGCCAACATACCTTACCGGGAAGGACAGGAAGTGACTGTGTTCGAGAAGACTGGCAAGGTAATGCAGAAAGTAAAGGTGTCAGGCGGAGGCAGGTGCAATGTAACGCACGATTGTTTTGATGTGCCCGAACTACTCACCCGCTATCCGCGTGGTAAGCAATTGCTCCGCAAATCGCTATATCATTTCACGCCTGCCGATACCATACAATGGTTCAAAGAGCGTGGCGTGCAGCTAAAAGTAGAAGCCGATGGCCGCATGTTCCCGATCACCGACGATTCGCAAACCATCATAGATTGTATCTGGCAACAAATGATGCAGCACAACGTGAATGTGATATACCACAAATCGGTAACCGCACTTACAAAAACAGATAGTGGCTTTCATATATCATTTGCTGATGGTAGTAGCTACGATGCCGACAAGGTACTGATAGCGACAGGTGGCTACCCTAAAGCCGACCAATACAAATGGTTGACGGAGGTTGGCCATACGATACAATCACCCGTACCATCACTGTTCACCTTCAATATCCCTAACCACCCTGTTACAGAATTGATGGGCGTTGCGGTGCCAATGGCAACGGTGAAAATTGCAGGCACTAAGCTCACCCAATCAGGCCCTCTACTTATTACCCACTGGGGCATGAGCGGACCAGCCATACTGAAAACATCAGCCGTAGGCGCAAGAGAACTAGCGGAGCGCAACTACACGTTCACCGCACTTATTAACTGGCTGAATGATGTGACGGATGTAGAGTTGAAAGAAACCATACACCAGCTGCGTCGCGAACAGGGCAAGCAACTGGTACAACACAAAAATCCATTCGAGCTACCCAAGCGCTTGTGGGAATATCTCTTGTTGCAATGCGGCGTTAAAGAAGAAGTGCGCTGGGGCGACCTCCCGGCCGCAGCACAGAACAAACTGATAGAAGCCCTGCTGCGCGATAGCTACCCCGTAAAAGGAAAGACCACCTTTAAAGAAGAATTCGTTACCTGCGGCGGCGTCACCCTCAGCGAGATCGACCCGCAAACCATGCAAAGCAAACTACACCCGGGCCTTCACTTTGCGGGCGAAACGATAGATGTAGATGGCATTACCGGTGGTTATAATTTCCAGAATGCCTGGAGCAGCGCGTACATAGCCGCACGGTCAATAGCGTTATAATATTAATCAGCCGCGTAAGGCAGCCGGCACAAAACGCTCGGGCACCAACTTCAGCACCTGCTGCCTGTAAACAAATGCTAGTATAGCACTGCTCACCCACACGGCTATAGCCATGTAAAATAACTGGCCACCGTCGCCCATCACCTCTATACCCAACTTGGTCAGATGGAAGAAGATAGCACCGGTCATGGTTCCAATGGCCATCATGGCACCGAACGCAGTAGTACGGGGAATGAGTATAAGGATGGAGGCCACCAGCTCTACAACGCCCGAACCTATTCGGCCCCATGGCTCCATACCCACTTTTGTGAAGATGTATACACTCTCTGGTTCCGCGCCGAATTTGAACCTTAATGTCTGTAACAGGATGTATGCGGCTACTAACCTTAATACCCAAAGGAATATGTTCTTCGCTGTCATGTTGATGATGTTTTTATGCAGTAAAATTATCCTGTGTTCACCACTTCATTTGTCGCCTACCCGACCTTTGCCAATTTTTGCAAAAGGTTCACATCATGTATCACTATCGATTTGCGATCTATAGTTATCAGCCCTTCCTCCTGTAGTTGATTCACTACTGTAGTCACCGTCTGGCGGCTGGTGCCGGTAAGCCTGGCTATATCATCATGAGTAAGGTAGTTGGCCAATTTGATGGTGTTCTCTTTGATCACCTCCTGTGGCAGTATGGTATAAAAGAAGTACAGCACCCTTGTACGCACATCGCGTTGCAGCAAGTTCAGCAGCCTGTGCTCTATGCGCTTCAACTTCTGTCCTATTTTACGCGAGAACACAATAGCCAGGTCGGGGCGCAGGGCAAGCAACTTTTCAAAATCATCCAGGGTAAACGAACATAAGATGGTTTCGCAGCGATGCGCCTGCGCAAACTCGCCCAGCATATTCTTACGCTCCAGCATAAATTGGCCAAACACATCGCCGGGCCTTAGAATGTCTTTGATCAGTTCGTTTCCTTCATCATCAACCACACCAACCTTTACAAATCCCTCTTTTACAAAATACAGCTTGTTCAGAAACTGTGCATCAAAATAGATATAGGCATCCTTATCAGCAATAATGTAATTATGCAGCACATTAAGCGTTTCGTAATTCTCTTTGGTGAGCTTATCTAAGAAGTCGTTCCTTCTTATAATAAGCATCTGGGCTTGCTCGTCCATAAATATTGAGTGGTATGTGTGTAGTTATAATAGTTTAACAACCTGGACCAATGCCATCAGCAAAAACAACACTCCTGTAAAAATATGAACACTCCGCTGATGGCGTCGCATAATTGCAGAAAATCTCACCCCTGCAATGATGAATAACCACAAGGCACAAAACGTACCTATACCCGCCCCAACACTAAACATCCCGTACGACACTGCATTATTGGCCAACAACGATGCAGACAACAGGTATACACCCCACCCCATCCAAAAGGGCACCTGCATGGGGTTACAGGCGCTCATCACCATACCCAACCATATACCACCAGACTCGTTACTCCTGTCCTTGCCTGGCTTATCCGTTTTACGTATTGCAGCAAAGCTGCCAATGGCCAAGCACAACATAAATAGTACGTTAAACACCCTGAACCAAAAGAACACAGACGTATGCGTAGCTACTCTATCCAACAAATACAGTGTGGCGCGCAGATACAACACCTCGATAATTGTTACACCAACGGCAAACCACAACGCCTTGCGCATGCTACGTTTCGCGGCGATCAGCATGGCGGTAACGTTAAGATTACCCAGAGGCAAAGACCCTGAAAGACTTACCAGCAGCCCTGTGAACAAATATTGCAAGTACATAACAATTATTATTTACCATACCCGCGACGACAACACAGCATCTATCTTTTTGAACGCCAGGATCTCTCCCCTTGCCGCCAGGAAGGACACATAAGGTACACCTTTATTATTGTTTGCCCTGGATATCCTGTACAATATGCGCCAATGTCTCACTATTTCCTTCCATGCGTATACTATAGAGTGGCCGGGATCGTATATATGGGTTGGTTCGCTACCACTACCATTTACTTCTATTATAGAGAAGTTTCTGCCAGCTTCAAGATCGTCCCAATTATCGAAGCGTATATCCAGCCGACCGTAATGAAAATCATTTATACGGGAACATATACGATGAATAGCGTCAACCAGTTTTCCGGTTATCCTGTAACTCTCATCTTTAAATAACGAACCTCGGCTATGATTACCGTAGGGCACTAACACAACAGCTTCTCCGGCAGCCGGCACCAGGTCCATTTTACCAGCATTCAGTTCGCATATCTGTTGCCATTGCAGTATATATCTCGGCTCGCGTTTTACCAACTCCGCAATTGTAGCAATGCCATTACCCGTTACCATTACCGGGTACTTGCTTACTATACCCGAGATATGCCCCTCGCCGGTGTCAGGGTCTTTATAATAAAACACACCCGCTTCCTGCTCGTATGCTATATACTCCTGTACCAGGAAAGCAAAAGGTATGGTAGCAATATATGCGTGCAATTGTTGCTGATTGTCCACCTTCTTTACACCCAACCCGCGCTCACCTATATCCGGCTTCACGATCAGTGGATAGGTGATACCGGCATCCCGAACGGCGCTACTCACCGTATTTATGCTGGTACCAGGCATAAAATGCCATGTGCGCGGGTAGCTGCCCTCGGGTAGCAGATCATAAACATCCTTTTTGCTTTCCATAATAAAGCCGCCGTTTCTTATAGAAGGGTTAGCAGCAGTAAGGAAGAAGAATGAGCCTGCCCGCCAGCTGAGCCACGCATAGTAAGGATACAAGGGTGCATACACCACGCTGCTACTCCAGTACTCCCAATGCAATAGTCTTATAAAAAATGGGATGCGCAATAATCTCTTCATACCAGCGTGATGTTATTGGCCATATACCATTCGTTAACGGATAGCAGGCCAGCCTGCAGGTCTTTGTAATACATTACAGATCTGTCGGCCATTATTTCTATACAGGTTATACTGAGTGTCTTTGTTACACCATCCCTGTTCATGCGCAGGTCATTGCGTTCGTCACCATCGCCGCCAAACTCATGAAACTCCATAATCCGTTCGGCACTTTTATACTTACTGCTCTTTAACCATCGGCTGAACCACTGTTTGCGCTTCGCGATCACAGGCTCATCATACAAGGTCACAGACGACCATATCTTAGCTTGCTCTGTAATCAGCGGTATGCTGTATTTATCCTGCCCGTCCCAGCGGCACTCCCACAAATTGCCCGACTGCCATACCACCAGTGTGAATGGCTCGATACCATCAAGCGCTATCTCTTCAAAAGCTTCTACAGGTGCGGGCTCGTTCAGTATATCCAGGAACACAAGTCCCCTGCTTTTACGGTAAGGTGGCTGAGGCACATGCGCCTTGAATGCCCCATTCAGCAGCACCATCACATTACCATTGTTGTGCATGGCCACCCACGTACCACCTGCATGCTTGTCTTTGGGAAAGAGTATCTTACCATTGCTAAACTCGTGCGCCTCCGGCAGTTCTGCCGCCTGTCTCAGCACCTTCTCATCCCTGCTCGACGTGATCAACACTCTGTCGTTAAGCGCTACAAACGTTACTGTACACATGTCTCCCTGTATTTGATGGTTGATGGTGCTACTCCAAATGTATGCGGCACCACTATATCGGTCAGCTCATTTATAGCCACTCTTATCAGCGCCATATGATGTATGGTATGTTCCAGGTTATAGAGCAACTCCCTTAAGAAATTGCTGCTCACTACCTCCGGCACTTCATCGCCCGTAGCCACCTCTAATGATAACGCCACATCGGGCCGGTCAACATTCACCACTATTGTTCTCATATACTGCACGGCCAGGTGTCTGTCGGTCTCTATTGCCTTATCCCTTTTACGCCTGTCGTAACAAACTATTCCGGAATCGTAACCATCGTACAGACATTGAAACAACTCTATGATGTGCCGCGTATGCTGCCCTATTGTGGCGTTAAATACGTGCGCCGATGGCATTGTATACTGCCGGTCGTCCAACCGCAGGAGCACGTCTTCCAGCTCGGCAAAAACGCTTTGAATAGATAGCCTGGTGTTCATGCTCATTACTGTTTAGTGATTTTCTGCCAATTGGCATCTGCTTTGTTCTTCAGGCTTGCCTCATCCTTGTTCCAGCTCTTCAGGGTATTGTTGAAGTATTTGTTATAGAACAGGTACAAGTGGCCACCCAGTATTTTATAAGTCTCGGGATCTACCTCTACCTTCTCGCCCTTTGCCCCCATGGCATAAGCACACCAGCCGCCATACATAGGCATGTACATGGCAGGGTTCTGTTTAAAGGCATTCATATTGGCAGCATTGGCAAACCTGTAGGTAACGCCATTTTGCACAACAGTAAGTGTTGCACTGCCCTTCTGCGGGCCGCCGTGGAAATAGCTTACCGGATCGTAACCTTCTATAGCCAGGCCATTGCTGAGGTTGAGATGTTTGGTTGCCGTTTGTGCGAAGCTGCCAACAGACAGCAATAAAAATGCGATGATCGCCAATGTGTGTTTCATTATCTACTGATTTATTAGACGAAATTGAAGCTTATGCTACCAAACTTTTGTCGTGCATACGACAATTGGCTTTTTTAACAATTAGCGCAAGTTGTAGGAATAACGCAGCGTAATCACCCAGGAGCGGGTAAGTCCATCAGGCCTATACGTTCTTACAATGAACGGGCTGCCGCCTATCAGTGTTATCTTCATTCTGCCTGTTGTGTAAGCAAGTGTACCGGACAAATTGAGCGTGGCGCCGGCACTGCCCTGCAGTGCTGTACTGCTACCATCTGCCAGGGTTATGTTGTCGGTGCCTAAATGACAGATGAGCAGTGGCCCCGCAGAGGCGGCCCACCTATGCCAATGGCCGCCGACCTCGACCCTTGCCAGCAGATCACCTTTGCGTCGCAACCTTCGCGAGGCGAAGTATAGCGTATCTGCAGCGTTTGTGGGATATAATATAGCGGGCAGATAACCATTATCATTGTATTGCCACACAGGCTGCTGATAGCCAATAGCCCCACTAAGCCAGTGCCTGTATTTAGCGCCCAGCCCAACAATAACATCGGTAGTGCCTAAGCCCGATTGATAGGGCATGGGCAATGCGCGGCCACCATCTGTAGCATTGGCATTGTTGATGCCGATACGAAGCCCCACAGTTGCTGTCCATACCAGCTTACCTGGGTGAGCGGCTAGTATGTGTGAATATGTGATGATGGGATCTCCCGGACCGGCATGGCGCCCCAGGTTGCCAGAAGCAACGCTGTAGGGTAGCTTGCCTTCCAATACACCACGGCGGCCTATACCTATGCTACCCTCCAACTGAGGTACCCAAATCATTGTACCATTCTCCCCTGCCCCCGCAGTAACAGATAGGCCAATGCTACCCGGCCTGTTGCTGCTATCTGCAACAGCCTTACCACCCTGCATGGTGCCGGCAGTGCAGAAGCCTGCATCAGAACATCCCTGGCCATAAGATGCTGCTGCACATAATAGAGATGACATAAAAAAGAGACCGCGTAATTGCATACTATAGATTTACAACAAATCTATAGCACTGCAAATGGGCAAACTGTCGGCTACCCGACCAATGGCTAATAAGTGAGCCTCAGCACAGCATGCGTGTCCCGGCGTATAGCATCGCACAAGGCTGCATCATCGGATAGGCTTTTACCATAGGATGGTATCATGTCCTTTAGTGCATCCTGCCATTCGGCAGTGTGCATCTTATCTTTAAAACAAGTATTCAGCAATTTCAGCATGATCGCTACAGAGGTTGACGCGCCCGGCGATGCACCCAGCAGCGCCGCTATACTGCCATCTGCCGCTGACACCATCTCCGTTCCAAACTCAAGTACACCACCTTCATGGTCGTCTTTCTTGATCACCTGCACACGCTGCCCTGCCACTTTCAGTTCCCAATCCTCATCACGCGCTTCAGGGTAATATTCGCGCAGTTCGTGCATGCGGTCGTCCCAGCTTTGCACCACCTGGCTCACCAGGTATTTGGTCAGTGGTATGTTATGTAGTCCGGCCTCTATCATCGGCCATATGTTACTCAAGCGTAGCGACTTCGGCAGATCAAGGTAAGAGCCTTCCTTAAGGAATTTGGTAGAGAAGCCTGCATATGGCCCGAACAAGAGTTCGTTACGGCCATCTATCACACGCGTATCCAGGTGCGGCACAGACATAGGCGGCGCACCTACCGATGCCTTACCATATACCTTGGCATGATGCTGATCGATAACAGCGGGGTTATTGCACTTCAGCCACTGGCCGCTCACCGGGAAGCCGCCAAAGCCCTTAGCCTCCGGTATGTGCGATTTCTCCAGCAACGTAAGCGCGCCACCACCGGCACCTATGAACACAAACTTAGCCAGTACCGTTTTATGATGGCCATTGCGCATATCCTTTACATCTACCAGCCAACGTCCATCATCCTGCTTGTCTAAGTGGCGCACCTCATGTTCCAGGTGCAGGCGCACGTCGGGCTGCAACTCCAGGTGGTGGAACAGGTCGCGGGTGAGCGCACCATAATTCACGTCGGCACCAATATCTATGCGGGTAGCTGCTACCGGTTCTGCAGCAGTACGCCCTTTCATTACCAATGGTATCCAGCCGGCTAGTGTCTTTGCGTCATCTGTATATTCCATGCGGTTGTAGAAGTGATGCGCCTTCATAGCATCGAACCGCT
The DNA here is from genome assembly GCA_947455215.1 of Chitinophagaceae bacterium. Lineage (GTDB taxonomy): Bacteria > Bacteroidota > Bacteroidia > Chitinophagales > Chitinophagaceae > Flavipsychrobacter. The sequence continues at coordinate 12,932 of CANGNA010000070.1, read as the reverse complement.
TGCGCAAATAACCCACATTTTCATTGCCCCATACAAAGCTCATATGCGGAACGGGATGGATGAAATTACTCGCCCTGCCCAACTTACCCGCCTTTATCAGGTAGCTCCACAATTGCTTAGATACTTCGAACTGCTCGGTAATGCCAAGCGCCTTGTGTATGTCTACATTGCCATTGGCATCCTCCGGCGTGTAGTTCAGTTCACAAAAGGCAGAGTGGCCAGTTCCGGCATTGTTCCAGGCATCGGAACTTTCCTGCGCTACTCCGTTTAGCGCTTCAAATACTTCTATCTTCAGAGTAGGGTCCAGCTCTTTGAGCAAGGTACCCAAAGTGGCGCTCATAACACCGGCACCTATCAAAACAACATCGGCGGCTACCGGAACAGGTTTATTGAACATCTTTATTGTGGTTTGTGTGCTAAAGGTATCTAAAATCCATGCCTGCCTGCGCAAATGCCACCGGGAATATTTTGTTACCTTCACCGGCATAAATGAGAGATAAGATCGTCCCCTTATTAATGCTGGTAGCTATCGTAGTGGCTACCATCCTGTTCTACAACAAGTGGCAGCATAAGCCCGATGGTTTAGACAGGATGGCAGCAGTATTAGAGCGCGCGTCCGGAGCCATGGGCAATACATCCCGCATCTCATTCCAGAACTACCCTATTGTGAATGAGCTGCATTTCCAGGCCAGGTATGTGATGGCACCCAGGTACTTACCCTTTCATAAATACACCTACGATACTACCCTCACCATCACACCACTACAGTTCAAAGATAGCATACGCAACGTGCTGGCCGTTGCGCACCGGACCACACTGTGGCAATATACCGATACCAGTTTCGATTACCTGTTAACCTCAGCACACTAATGGAGACCGGTAGCCGCTATATCATTTATACCTTGCTGTACCTCGGGGGCATCAGTTGCCTGTACTTCCTATGCCTGTTTACCGGGCTACCCTTGTTTGTATCCGTAATACTGGCAGCCGTACTTTGCTGGTTCCTTTACCGGCAGGTGATACCGGATAATATGCCGGGCGCATTTGACAGGAAAAATACATCGTGGCTGGCATTGGGCTTGCTTACCCTTGGCCTTGGCATACTGACCACCAATGCACTGAACGTAGCACAAAAGCACGGAGAATGGGACGCATGGGCCATTTGGAACTACCATGCAAGGTTCCTGTTGTCGCCGGAGCATTGGCGCAACCTGTTCCTGAATACCGAGAACGACCATGCCGATTATCCGCTGTGCCTGCCCGCTGCGAACGCATTCTTCTGGCGGCTTACGCCAGCCACACTGCACTATATCATCCCGTTTGTGCTGGCTATATTTACTACCATAGCTACACCGGTGCTGATATTTACTGAGATCTATAAGAAGCATCTGCTGGTGGCTACGCTTGCCCTGTTCCTGTTTGCCTATAATGCCTTCTTTATACAGATAGGCGTTACACAATATTCCGACTCGCTGCTATCCTTATTGTTGCTGGCAGCCATGGTGTGTCTCGACCATGCGCACGAGCATAAGAAGTATGTGGCCTTTGCCGCTGCCTTACTCGGGCTATGCATATGGACGAAAAACGAAGGTGCTATTGTAGCGGGTATATGTACGCTGTTTTATGCTAATATCTTTTTCTCCCGGCGCTACTGGAAGATGACCTTGATGGGATGGGCTTTACCTGCCCTAACGTGGTTATTGTTCCGTAGTTGTGTGCTAACACCTAACGACCTTATTGCAGGGCTGGGCAACGATACCTGGCAGAAGATAAACACGCCGGTACGGTATACTATGATCAGGGAGCAGTTCCGATACAATCTTATCGACGACTTCCCGTATCTGAAGAACGCCTTCTATGTTTACCTCATCATCTGCCTGCTGCGGCGTAAACTACCAGGCAAACAGATGCTGATGGTCTGCACCTGCCTTATTGCCTATATGCTGATATATGTTGTGACGAAGCAAGACCTGCAATGGCACTTGTTTACATCGCAAAACAGGCTGATGCTGCAGATGATGGCACCCATGATTTATGCTATGTGTATGCGCTTTAAAGACCTAAGGCCAAAACGCGTAGAAATGCCTATGTGGACCAAGCCGGAATAGCGTCGCAATAAAGTTTAATGGCAAGAGCCGCCAAGACAAATTGAACAGGAAAGTTTTTACTTTTTAGCTTTAATTTTTTACTTGATCAACAAGTGTGCAGCGGGTTCTCATAGTTATCGCTCTGATCTTCATTTACTGAGCTGTCTATGCACTTGAAATCCTTTTCCAGCAACAGGAACAGTTGCTCCCCGTTGCCCAGGTCCATATTATTGTTGTAGCCAACGGTTTCTGTAGTGGTCCATTCAATAGCCATAGTTTCGGGTACATACATGGTCATCCTGCCATTGGCAAAATCTGCCGCCAGGGCGTTGATGCCTGCTTTACGCTGCAGCGCATAGGTGAATGCAGATGTGCCAAAGTTGGTCTGCTCATCCACATAGCCATTTTTACCAAAATTATCTACCTCTGTGCGGCTCAGCCTTATGCGCATTGAATTGCCCCTGATACGAATCTTCATACTACAAATTTACTATTCTTTGTGCTCCGGAATATATATTGAATTTCTGCCCCCGCAGAAACCCTATCAATGTCATATTCCACTCTTCGGCCATCTGCACCGCCAGGCTGGATGGTGCCCCCACAGCAGCTATCAGCTTGATGCCCGCCATGGCAGCCTTCTGCACCAGCTCGAAGCTGGCCCTGCCGCTGAGCATTAATATATGCTCCGATAACGGAACCATCTTATTATTTAGTGCTGCACCTATCAACTTATCCAGCGCATTATGCCGACCCACATCTTCGCGCAACAACAACAACTTTCCCTGCATATCGAACAAGGCACAAGCATGCAGCCCCCCCGTTTGCTCAAACACGGCCTGCTCTTTGCGCAATATCTCCGGCAGACTGTATATCAGTTCCGGTGTGCATTTCAGGCTATCATAAGGATATATATCTTCTGTAGGACAGACCACCTTCACCGCATCAATAGACGCTTTGCCACATACCCCGCAGCTGGATGTAGTATAGAAATTGCGCTCCGCATTATTAAGCGTTGGCGCAACACCATCAGCCAGCGACACTAACACCGTGTTCTCCTTTACGACGGTTACAGTTGCTACATCAGTACCACCGTTTATTACGCCCTCAGTAAACAAAAAGCCGGTAGCCAGCTCCTCATCATTGCCCGGCGTACGCATAGTAACAGAGATATTTTTCTCTGTACTGCCATACCTCACTCTTATCTCCAATGGCTCTTCTACAGCCAGTATATCGCTCGCTGTTCGTGTATCGTTGGGCGATACTTTGGTAATGGTGGTATGTGTGGTGGAGTGTGGCAAGACTAACTAAGTAGTGATTCAATTTTAGCTAAAAGATAATTACCAACGGTAGTAACTCCGTTAACAATTTCAACCTCCGACAACTCCTCATCATATGACTTTTCGACGCTCATATTAGCTTCGAAAGACCTTACTTCATATATAAATTTCAAAAAAACAAATTGTATGCTAACTGAAACATTTTTCTGGCTTTTTTTAGAATCTCGTAATCCAACGAGAGTTATTGTATATAAAAAATGGTATTTTTCTCCACCACCGGACAAATCATCTACCAATTGAAGTAGCGTTGTCTTTGAATGGGGTACAATGTCATCAGGGTGCGTCAAAAGAGAAGCGCGAGACTTAAATAAACTATCAAATTTCCCTATCTGCGTATTTATTGCTTTTATTAACGGCGCCATACTCATCTGAAGGACCGTTTGAATTACCAATTTTGATCGCTGAACGTCTATTCTTTCTGGTCTGTTTAGCCTTTGTTTAAGCAAAATCACCTTCTTATCAAAATCCCCCGGCTCATCAACTCCTTCACCCTTGGCAGCCTTAAGGAACAACTCCAAACTCCACTGCAATTGCTCTGCGACATATTCGATAAACGCTTCAATATCATCCGCATCAGCCATTCTCAAAGCAGCTAAATAATTGTGCTTGTCGGCTGATTTAATAACTACAGGAGGATAACCGTTCTTTAGTAATATATAATTCATCAACAACCGTGAAATACGGCCATTACCATCATCAAACGGGTGAATACGAACAAATCTGTAATGGAAAAGTGCAGCTAATGATACAGCATCAAATTCCCTCTTTTCTTCTTCATCCCTGTACCATTGCATTAAATCGCCCATTTTGGCGGGGGTTTCTATTGGCGAAGCAAATTCAAATATCTCACCCGTTGCAGTCTCTACAGAGTTAGATTGTTGCTTATAATCACCAATATTTATTATCCTGCTCGACGGCTGCCCATCAAGGGTTTTAGTGGCCTTTTTAAAAGGCTCTACAAGTATTATCCGATTCAACTCTTTTATGTCTCGCTCGGTCAGTACATATTCTTTATTAGCAGCCCAATCAGTGATCATTTTATAGGCCACATCATGCGCCTTCATTTCTTCGGTATCTCGTATGGTTTTACCTGCACTTGTCTGCCCAAAAAGCAAAAGCAGTTTAGTTTCACCATAAGTGAAAGTATTACCCTCCATGTGATTAGAGTTATAGTTAAACTCCAGCCGGATCTTTTTGTCCAGCTCACGTTTATACTCTTCCTTCATGGGCAGCAATTCGTCCAATTGCTTTTTCAGTATATCAACTTGTCGCAAGGCTTGCATATGGTATCGGAAAATTAAAATACCCTCGTAACACCTCCCTCTCCTTTGGAGAGGGCCGGGGTGAGGCTTAATGGTTAGCAATTTACGAAATAATAGGCGTTATGATCGGAGTGACCGAAAACGAATACGTCCCGATGTGAGATGGCTTCGTGCCTCGCCATGACCCGCCGGTAAAACAAAATGCCTGCTCGCAAGAACAGGCATTTATACATTCTATTCAGTTCAACCTTACGCAGGCTGTTGCTCTTTAGTACCAAACTTTGCTTTGTAGTCGTTAATGCTGTGCATCAATATCTTCTTGGCCAGGCGGGCACTCTGGAAGTCTTCTATCTTTACGACCTTATTTTCAAGGCGCTTGTATTCTTCAAAGAAGTGACGAAGCTCTTCAATAAAGTAGGGTGGCAGTTCGTCTATGTCGTTGATGTGGGCCACGCTCATGTCGTTGGCGCATACGGCTATCAGCTTATCATCCGCCTCGCCCTGGTCAAACATACGCATCACACCTATTATCTTGGCTTCAACAATGCACATGGGCTGCATGTCTATCTGCGATAATACCAGGATGTCCAGCGGGTCATTATCATCGCAGTAGGTCTGCGGCACAAAACCATAGTTAGCAGGATAGTAAACAGAAGAGTACAATACCCTGTCCAGCTTCAGCATGCCTGTTTCCTTATCCAGTTCATATTTAGCCCTCGAGTTACGGGGTATTTCTATTACCGCAGTTACGGTCTCCGGCACATTATCGCCGTAACTGATGGAGTGCCATGGGTTAAAATTGCTCATGTATATATTTAAAAAATCTAAAAATCAGGCTGCAAAATTAAGGCCTTTCATCTTGTTGAGTGCATTTTCATCTTAAAAAGATGTTGTCTTTTCCGATAAAATACCTGAACTAAACGTCGGCATTTACCATATCTATAAATTCCTGCTCCGTAAGAATGCTTACTGTTCCCAGCTTTTTGGCCTTTTCCAGCTTCGACCCTGCATCCTCGCCCACTACCAGGTAATTTAGTTTGGCGCTTACTCCGCTTAGTATTGTCCCCCCTTTGGCCTCAGCCATAGCCTCAGCATCGCTCCGCTTCAACTGGCTAAGCGTACCGGTGAACAAGAACGTTTTACCGGTAAGCGCACCAGCTGCTGCAGCCTGCCCCTTATGATGGTTCAATATGTTCACGCCCTCAGCTTCCAGCTTATCTATCATCTGCCTGTTCTCCGTGCGGGCAAAGAAGTCGGCCACAGAAGTTGCTACTTTCGGGCCTACATCTTCCAACGTCGACAATTTTTCAATATCCCAGTCGTAAAAATCTTTCAGGCTGGTTACTGCATTGGCCAGTGTCTTGGCAGTGGTCTCACCTACAAAGCGGATGCCGAGGCCAAATATCAGCCGGTTGAGCGGCTGGCCCTTAGACTGTTCAATAGCCTGTTCCATATTGGTGATCGACTTATCGCCAAATCCACCCAGCGCACGCACATCGTCCCAGCGGGTCTTCAGCTCATATATCGACGGAATGTCCGTCAATATGCCCTTTTCAAAGAATTTTTGAATATTGGCTTCTCCCAGGTTACGAATGTCCATAGCATCCTTATGCACATAGTGTATCATACGCTCTGCCACCTGCACCGGGCAGTTGATGTTGATGCACCGCCATGCCGCCTCTTCAGGTTGCTTTTCCAACGCTGAATTACAAACGGGGCACTCCTTAGGGAAATTGATCTCCTCCTCAGTGCCATCGCGCAGCTCGGCAAGCGGCTTTACGATATACGGGATCACATCACCCGCACGCTCCACCAATACGGTGTCGCCTATACGCAGGTCCTTTTCGCGCACCACATCTTCATTGAACAATGATACCGAAGAAACAGTAACACCACCAATAGGCACCGGGTCTATCTTGGCCACAGGCGTTATAGCGCCTGTTCTGCCCACCTGGTACTCTACTCTGCGCAGCTTACTGGTGGCCTGCCGGGCCTTGAACTTGTATGCTACAGCCCAGCGCGGATGATGCGATGTCATACCCATCTGCTCCTGCATGGCAATATTATTCACCTTTATCACCAGGCCATCCACTTCAAATGGCAGATCGTCTCTGCGGGCTTCAAATTCATCGCAGTATTTGATCACATCATCAATGTGCCTGAACACCTTCATCTCCTTCGCAGGGGTTGGGAAACCCATGTCATACAACCACTTCAGCGATCCATAGTGCGTATCTAGTGCATGGGGCTTTTCATTACCATCAACAAGCGTATAATCGCTGATGTGGTACAACACCGTACTCAGGCCGCGCTTCCTCACTTCTGCGGGGTCCAGTATCCGCAATGTGCCCGATGCTGCATTACGGGGGTTGGCCAATGGTGCCAACCCATCGGCAGCACGCTGTTTGTTATATGCTTCAAATACTTCTTTGTGTATCACTATCTCGCCCCTTATCTCTGCCTGCTGCACACCGGCCTTAGTAAGGTTTGCCGATAACGGAATGGTCCTTATCTGGCGCACATTGATAGTTACATCCTCACCCATTACACCGTCGCCACGTGTAGCGCCACGCACCAGCACTCCATTCTCATATATCAGCGATACACTGGCACCGTCGTACTTTGGCTCTACACAGTATTCTATATTTTCTGTTCCCGGAAACTCCCTGCATTTGCGGTCCCAATCGGTAAGGTCTTCTGCATTATAGGTATTGTCCAGGCTCAGCATGGGCACCAGGTGGCTCACAGTCGGGAAGCGTTCACTCAGCCCGCTGGCCACACGCTGCGTAGGAGAATCTACTGTCTTTAATCCTGGAAATTTATCTTCAAGGTGCCTCAGCTGTTTGAATAGCTTATCATATTCCTGGTCGGCCAGCACGGGGTCGCTCTGCACATAATATCGCCAGTCAGCATAATTGATAACCTCCTTTAGCTGATCTATAGTTTCCTGTCCGTTTTCATGAGCGCTATTCAATAAACTTTTAGCAAGTTCGTACAAGCGCCTTTCATCGTCCTTTGTGTACATAGATGCAAAGTAATAAAGTTGTCTGAATCAGGATAGCCAGGATTTAAGGAAAAATAGGATGCCCTTTCCTAATCGTTGCAAGGATCAATTATTCTATTTTTTAGTTGGATGAAAAACCCGTTTGTATTGTAATGCAACAGAGCCAAAATTAATTAACAACGCAGTCTTAAAGTCATAAGCAACGACGTAGTTTTTTGCTTGAGCGAGATGAACATCTTCAAGAGTTATTATCGATTTCAGCTCTACAATTATTGAGTTCTCAACTATGAAATCCGCCCTTCTTGTTCCAACTTCCGAACCTTTATAGTAGATTGCCTAATCAACCTCCCTTTGGAAACCGATCTTTGCTTGTTCGAGTTCTATTGCCAAACAACGTTGATAAATCACTTCTTGAAAACCGTTACCCAAATGGGAATGGACGGCCATCGCACATCCGATTATCTTATACGTTAAATCTCCGTTCTCCATGGCGGTATATAAAAAGAATAGGTTTATACACAAATGTAATCCTCCTTGTCCACAAATCCTGGCTATCCTGATTCAGACAATACCCAACAAGTACATACCTAATCACTCTTCAGATTCAACCCGGCAACGCGGGCTGCTTTGATGGCAGGATAAACGGCGGCTGACAGCCCGATAACGATGATAGTAATGATCACCAGCAGCGCATCAGTATAAATGATCCTGACCGGGAAGGCATCGACAGAGAAGGAGGCCTGCATTTTTACCAATCCATAGTGTTGCTGCAACAGGCACAGAGTGATACCGAGGATGATACCCGCTATGCCACCTGCCAACGCCCACAGAACGCCCTCCAGCATAAATATGCCGCGTATCAGCGGGGTCGATGCGCCCATAGCCCGCAGTATGGCCACATCTTTTTGCTTGGTCACCACCAACACAGACAACGCACCTACCATATTGAACGATGCAATAATGAGCACAAAAAGCATGATCATGAATATGATATACTTCTCACCACCCATCATGGCAAACAGATTTCGGTTCTGGTCTGTTATATCTTCCACCTTGTAGGTACTGCCCACCTGTTGCTGCACCTGCTTTTTTATAGCACCTATACGGGTAGAGTCTGTCCTTATCTCTATAGCCGAATACTTGCCTTTGGCATGCAGCAATTCCTGCACCAGGGGCAGGGCGGCAAATACATACCGGTCATCAAATTCTGCATCCAGTTCAAATATCCCGGCGGGATGTAATGTCAATACAGACAGGGCATTTAAGGGATCGCTTTCAGGGTCGGGCATTTCGGGGTTGGCATAATACAGCGATATGTAGTTGAACGCTCCTTCAGCCCCGGACCTCAGCCCGTCGGCCACACCACGCCCCATGATGCAGGTATAAGGCTTTGCCCCCGATACGGTATCTACACCCTCTATAACCGACTGGGCTACATTTGTGACATTAAAATAATTATTCTCTACACCCTTTACAGATACTACCTTCTGCTGGTGGCCACTGCCGGTAAGACCAATATCATCTCCCGCCAGTGCATTGTCTTCTATTACCGGCGCCAGGCCAATAACACCATTTATTTGCCGTAAAGCACGCAGGTTTATCGCCGAATCAGCGAAGAACTTACCACGTACCAGGCTTATTTTAAGATCGGGGCAAAACGACTGATACTGCTGTTTCACCAACGCATCAAGCCCGTTGAAAACAGAGAATACAATGATCATGGCTGCGCTGCATACGGCTATGGCCACCATGCTGATACGCGACAACAAAGGCACCGCGTTTGCAGTGCCCTTACCACGGAAATATCTCGTGGCTATCTTCCATGTCATCGGTGCGCTCAACTAGCTATTGTTTTCCCGCTGCTTACGTTCTTCTTCTATCTTTTTGAACAGCTCATCCATCTTGGCTACGTGATCCAATGTATCATCGTTGTAGAACGTAAGCTCCGGCACCCTGCGCAATTGGTTCTTCACCTTCATGCCCAGCAGCTTTCGCCATTCGCCGGTACGCTCTTTTATGTGCTCCAGCAAGGCACGCGGATCATTGATCTTGAAAAAACTCAGGTACACACGCGCTTCCAGCAGATCTGGCGTAACCATTACTTTAGATATAGACACCATCCCTCCCTCAATTATGTTGATGCCGTGGCGCTGAAAGATATCACTCATCTCTTCCGCTATCAGCTGGCCCACCTGCTTTTGCCTTTTATTTTCTTCCATAGGCTGCAAAGATACTAATTATGCCTGCTATATATTAGTAAACCAGGCGGCCGGCAATGCTGCTATCCCTTTTTAACAAACGGTATAATAAAGCCCCGGCACGATAGCCGGGGCCCCTTATCACTAAAACAACTTTTATATTATCGTTTCAACCACTTAAGCACTGCCGAATTGTCCGCATTGCCTATCCTGACGATGTAAATCCCTGTGGGCAATCCGGTTATACTGTATTGGCCCGAAGTGCTGCCTGCGCGCCACTCATCGCGGAGTAGCTGCCTGCCTGTGGCATCAAATACCTGCACATTCATATCTGCAGTTAGCGGCTGTGTCGTGTAAAGCGTGAATATATCTGTGCCAGATTGTGCAATGGAATAACTGGCTCCATTTGCAGATACCTGTGCCACACCAACAGTATGGATAATGATATTAGACATACCCTTACAACCTCCTGAATCAGCAATTACGTAATAAGAACCATAAGCTCCGCTGTAATTGTAAGTAGCACTGGTAGCACCGGCAATAGCTGTATCGTTCTTGTACCACTGGTAGGTAGCTGAAACACCGGTAGTGGTGAGCGTTGTGCCCGACGATGTAACCATTGGATGTGGTGCCGGATTAACGGTGATGGTACTGGATGCAGAATCAACATTGGTACCGGAATGCGCGTAAAGATGCACGGTATAACTGCCGGAAGTCGGGAAGCAGATAGTGGTAGGCGTTGTAGTGGCCGATGTTACAGTAGCACCCGGAGCACTCCAATGCACACTGTCTATAGTGCCGGTAGATGTGCTGGTCACGGTTATGCAGCTATCTTCGCATATAGTAATGGTACTTGTGGTAAAAGATGCATTGAATGTAGTTGTAGCAGATGTAGAAAGTGAAACGCTGTCGATAGCATAGGAAGGGTCAGTACCTGTTGCATCTGCATCATTTATCCACACAAAAGCTATCCTTACATTGGCATTGTTATTAGCGCTCGAGGGCAAGGCAATACTTGCATGCCCCCATTGCCCCTGGCCACCCGAACAGGTGGTAGTCTTGGCTGTATTTAACAACACAGACCAGGTAGTTCCCCCGTCAGGCGAGTAATACACGCTGCCGTCATCGTCCGTTCCTTCGCCATTTTCTATGTAATAAAAAGACAACGTAATGCCCGTATGTCCCGAGCAATTGATAATTGGCGATTGTGCCGCTGCATTAGTAACACTCAATGAACTTGCCAAATAAGAGGCTCCCATATCGCCGGTAAATGACGCACTACCGCCCAGGTGCAGTGTTGCACCCAATCCTGATGAGGCACCACAAATATCACCACACGCACCGGTTATATGCCCTTGTTCCGCACAACTTACATACCATTCGTTGGCATACAAACCACCTCCGGTACTTGCACCGTTCCAGGCACCATTAGGTCCGGTATATGAGCTAACACCCATCCCCGATGTTGAGCCGCTTTCAAAATTCTCCACCCAGAATATCTGTGCGTGGCTGCTCAGTGCACTGAACAGAAATAAAGATAAGATAGTAGTTATTCGTTTCATTTGCGTAGACGTTTTTCTAAAAATAAATAAAAGATAATATTTTACGCTATTGTAATTCTTATTTTTTATTCTATATTAGACAGTCTGCAGCAGCATTAAAGCACAGGCTCTACTGTATACCCTGCATGCCTCAACAGTGCTATGATACCGTCCTTCCCGGCCAGGTGGCCAGCGCCAACAGCAAAGAATACCGCATTCCCTTTCATCTTAACAGCCATTCTGTCTATCCAGCGTTTGTTACGGTCATTCAGCAATACGCCTATACCATCACCTACTCCGCCCACACCTGTTATCTTCTGGTACAAAAGTGGCAGGTCCTGCGCCTTATACGCAGCCATCAATTCATTAAACTCACGCTTGCTTTTAGCAAAACTATCCACCAACTCCATTACAGATATAACCACGCTGTCGGCGGGCATATGGTCCAACGCATTGATCTGTTCTGAGGCCGGCTCCAGGCCAATTACCTCCATCTTATGCTCGTTGGCCTTCTTCATCAGCGTTTCTTCGTACGACATGGCATCTTTACACTTTACAGACTTCATACTGATGATGCTCTCCAGCGCAATAGGCTTCATAGCCTGTAGCATGAACATATCCATACCAATAGAATCTTTCATGAACTTTTGCAGGCGCTGATAATCGGCAGGTTTAAAGTGATCTTTCAGCTTCTTGCCGCTGGGGTCTATGAACCCCACACTCGCCGCTGTCATTGTTTCTTCATCATCCAGGTCCATTTCAAAACACACTTTATTGCAGGCAACAAAGCTCTGTTGCATCTTTTCGGTCCACATGTAGTCTGATGGGCAAATAAGATGTATCGTACCGAACAGGTAAGACGGCTTTGCAAGGCCATTACCACTCACTTTCCAAAGGAGCGTTTTGGCCTCCTGGCCGTTGGCAAGGGCCGCTAATGACAGAATAACCGAAACTAAAATGAGGATCTTCTTCATGGCATAAAGATAGGCTATGTTAATATTTGTTAGCGAAAAATAGGCTATAGCCTTGTGTTTCATAAATTTGCAATGCAATGAAATCTTTCAACGTTCCGGTACACTACCGCAGCCCGCTGGTAACAGCCATCAAACAGAAGCGCAAGGCCGATGATAAAATGAAGCGAGACTATACGCCAACACGTTTGGACATAGGCTCTTTGCAGATCATCCTGGCCCGCCACTTTGGCTTCTGTTACGGCGTCGAGAATGCTATAGAAATAGCGTTCAGGGCAGTAAGCGAGAACCCTGGCAAACGTATCTTCCTGCTCAGCGAAATGATCCATAACCCGGGCGTTAATGCCGACCTGCAGGCCCTGGGCATCAGGTTCATTATGGACACCAAGGGCAATATGCTGATGAGCTGGGACGACCTGACCGCTGACGATGTGGTCATCATCCCCGCATTCGGCACTACTTTAGAAACCGAACAGATACTGAAAGAAAAGGGCATCAACCCAACCCAATACGAGACCACCTGCCCGTTTGT
>CANGNA010000069.1 GCA_947455215.1 Chitinophagaceae bacterium | reverse complement strand
GAGGTTTCTAAAATACTGGAAACCCTGCCGCACGACTATGCCATTCACACTTTCCTTGCCTTACCCGAAGATATAGAGATCAAGATATTCCCCCACCTCAACCACGTGTTGCAACGCGATGTGATGGAGGATATGCCGCGCCCATCTGTCTCCAATATCCTCAACAGCCTGGAGTCGAACGATCTTATCTCCTTCTTTGATGAGCTGGATGGCGTAGAGTTGACGGAATACCTGAATCTGCTGAACGATAAGAATCGCCTGGCCACTTACGATCTGCTGGAATACCCCGAGAAAAGTGTGGCCCGCCTCATCAATACCAAGTTTACTACCGTACGTAAAGAATGGACCATAGGCCAGGCAAGGGAACATATACGCCGTTTTTATACCGATACGCCTGCGGCCAATGTGATATTTGTTGTAGACAACGACGGCAAGCTTATTGACGAAATACCCATCCGCCGATTAGTGCTGAACGAGGGTGCCAAAACTATTGCCGAGATAATGGACGGCTTCTATGTGAAGCTGGACATACAGGACAGCATTGATAATGCGATCCAGAAATTTAAAGAATATGACCGCGTGGCCATACCCGTTACCAACAGTAACAACGTGGTAATGGGCGTAGTGACCATCGACGATGTGATGGACGTGGCCGAAGAAAAAGACACCAAAGACATGCAGCAGTTCGGTGGTCTGGAATCGCTGGACCTGCCATATGTAAAAACACCGTTCTTTACGCTTATTCGCAAGCGTGCGGTATGGCTTATCATCCTATTCCTAAGCGAGATGCTCACCGCTACGGCCATGGGTCATTTCCAGGACGAGCTGGATGCAGCAATAGTACTGTCGCTCTTTGTACCGCTCATCATCTCCAGCGGTGGCAACAGCGGCTCGCAGGCGGCAACGCTTATCATCCGCGCTATGGCACTCAACGAACTGACCACCCGCAGGTGGTGGTATGTAATGCGCCGCGAAATACTATCGGGACTTACTCTGGGATTGATACTGGGCGTGATCGGCTTTGTGCGTATAGCCATATGGCAGCAGCTGCACTGGGCCAACTATGGCATGAAGGGCACGGGCGAGTATTGGTACCTCACCGCGCTTACTGTGTCACTGTCTTTGGTTGGCATAGTATTGTGGGGCACGCTCAGCGGCTCTATGATACCCATGATACTGAAACGCCTGAAGTTGGACCCTGCCACCTCTTCAGCTCCGTTTGTGGCCACCCTGGTAGACGTTACAGGACTTATCATCTACTTCAGCTTTGCGGCCATCATACTGCGCGGCACACTGCTCAACAGTAACAATAAAGCACCCCTCCTGGCCACCCATTCCGGCAATATGACCGTTATCACATTAGCTACTGCGCCCCCTGTCAATGCCGGCCAGGCACCCATCTTTATCAACGATAGTACTGTGCGTGTACCCATAAGCACCAGCACTAAGGTATTATGGAACAAATTCCGCACAGGCGGCCGTTATCGCAACGATGATTACAGGCTGACAATAGCTCCGGATATGACTTTCTACGATGTGGTACTTACCGGCCAGGTAAAGAATTACGTAATAGTATATCCTGCCGCAGGCAACCAGTGGAGCACCTTAGTGCACCCTGTCAAACCAACAAAGTAAGCACGTACCTATACTACCTGCCATAATAGTATATTTGCTACGTTGCAGCAGAGATCATATAACATACGCGAACGGCTAGCCCGTCCCATTGCTACAGATGTGGCTTTTGCGGCATTCTTTATCATTGCCTTCGCTTTATATCTGCCTGCTGCCCGGGCCGGCTTTGTAGCCGACTTTACCGGCTGGCTCGATCAAACCATCCGTTATGGTTTCTGGGATAACATCAACCGCACGCATTACAATGTAAAAAGCCTCTACCAGTTCACCCAACTCAATACCTGGCTGTTTTACCAGGTAGCCGGTACACACCCTTGGCCGTGGCACGTGTTGTTTGTAGCACTGCATGCTATCAACTGCGCCTTGCTCTACCGGCTGTGTATGCGCCTGTTGGCGCACTCAGCAGTTAAAAGCGCATCTGTCATAGCGCTTACCGGGGCCTTGCTTTATTGCATTACACCCTATGCCGGAGAGGTGATCGTTTGGGAACCCTCTTTCCATTACCTGCAGGGCATGTTGCTGATACTGCTCATCCTAAATTGGGTGCAGGAGTATATGCATACGTATAAAACCAGGTACATTATTTACACTGCAATTGCCTTCCTGCTGTCTACCTTCTCGCTCGAGATCTTCTACATCACACCGTGGCTTGTGCTCTCCATGGGTATCTTTTACAGGCTCAACGATTCGTTCGATAAAAAGGTATTGCAAAAGGTCACCACAAACATCTTTCTGCCGCAGATAGGTTTATTCTTGTTACATCTAGTCTTGTTCCGCCTATACTATGGCACCTGGCTGGCACATATAGGCAATGGTGCGGTGAACAATATACTACAGGATGGCATGGGCAAACCCGCTAAGCACCTGTTCCACACCGTACTACTGGGCCGCTTCTGGAGCGAAGAGTGGCGAAACAAGATCTACCACCTGCTCGATTCGCGCACGGCCATCATTGTGTTTTATTCGCTCATCGCTATCGTCGGCTATTTCATCATTTCGCGCTTCAGGCGGATGCAGGGCAAAGCAAGGGTGCTCTCCCTGCTGTTTGTGTGGATGCTGATATGCCTGGCGTTGCTGGTACCCATTTGGTTTGGCGACCTGATGCTGATCGTGTACGACAGGTATACCTACTTTGTCAATGCGTTTGTGTACATGATGTTAGTGCTGTTGGCCAGCTTAATCTCTGTTGCCGGCATCCGCATAGTTTTGGTTGCGCTATACGCATTGGCTAACCTGCGCTTTACCGTCCAGGTGTCGCGCTATTGGATGAAGTCGGCACGCATTATAGATGCGCTGATGGACACCTTTCCATATACCACCAATAAAAAAGTGGTGCTGCTCAACATACCCCAAACCATGCACGGCGCTGCCATGATAGGCGCAGAACAAGAGAGTGAATTCAAAATGCTGTACAATGGTCTGCATCCCGATAAGGTCATAAAAGCGCCGGTATATGATGGCATGGCGTACAATATTGTCACACCCGAAGATGGCGCACATGTTACCGTGCAGAATGATAGTACAGTACGCGTAACCCTTAACCAATGGGGCACCTGGTGGTGGTATGCTATGCGCGGCGGGCAAAGCTATACTAACGAGGAATATACCATCAAGATACTTGATGGTGGCCTTTCTTACGACATCACACTGAAACATCCTTCAGCAGACTACCTGCTGCTATACCAGGCCGGCGAGCAATGGAAAGCAGTAGATATGAACAAGAAGAATACAGACCAATTCTGAGTTACACCTCAATAGTAATATCACCACCTACAGCATAGCCGGTACAGGTAAGTATGCTGCCGTGGCGCAGGTCCATATCCATCAATACTTCGTTGTAAGAGTGCCACACTTTGCCGCTGGTGCAGCGCAGTGCACAGCTACCACAGCGGCCAGCCTCGCAACTATAGGGCAATGCTATATTGTGGCGTATAGCTGCTTTCAGTATGGTTTCAGGGTATTGTGCCGTTATTGTTTGTTCGGTGCCGTTATGTACAAAGGAGATGTTATGCGGGGCTTTATCCGGCGGCTCGGCCACTACTACGGGCCGGGTATTCATGTTGAAATTCTCTCGGCGTATCTGCTCATCTTTTATACTGTTCTCCTCCAGTGCATATATCACCATACGCATATACTCATATGGGCCACAAATGTAGAAGAGCATTTTGCTGCGGTCTCCCGGGGCATATTCATTCAGTAGTGTACGCACCAGTGCCTTGTTCAGCCTTGCCCTGGCCAGGTTCTGCGCATCGCTATACAGGTATTCTATTGTCAACCTGGTTCGGTATCGCGACAGCAGCCCATCAAGCTCCGCAAGAAATACTGCCTCGCTTTTGTTCCGGTTACTGTACACCAGCATAGCTGTGGTGTCGTCCGTCCCCGCCAGCAATTCCTTTATCAGCGAGAATACGGGCGTTATACCAATGCCTGCGGCAAAGAACACCACCTGCTTGCCCAATGCATCTGCAGGCAACGTAAACAAACCTGCCACACCTGTGGTTTGTAATACATCGCCAACTTTAGCCCTATCTATCAGCAACCGGGAGTACGCGCCATTGTCTATCCGTTTTACAGTGATGGCCAATGACTCACCGGCTTGGGCAGATGACGAGATGGAGAACGACCTCCGCTCTTCCTTGCCGTGATGAGTAAATACAAACGTTATGAACTGCCCCGACCGATACGGAATTGCACCTCCGTTTGCATAGGCTAGCTCAAATGTTTTTACACCCGGCACTTGTTCTGTTATCCTGGTTATGGTCACCTGTCTGTATTGCGCCTCTGTCATGCCGTATGCTCAAAACATAAAAATAATCATTCTGCCTCCATACATAGTTATCTTTGCACAGTGAAAGACCTTAGCACCGAAATATTTTTTAAAACTGCACGCAGTGGTGGCAGCGGCGGCCAGAATGTGAACAAGGTGGAGACCATGGCCGAGGCCTGGTGGCCGCTGATGACCTCGGCACTATATACCGAAGAAGAAAAACTCCTGATAGCCACTAAACTGGCAAAACGCATCAACAAAGACGGCTACCTGATCATTAAAAGCAGCGAGACCAGGTCGCAACTCGAAAACAAACATATAGCCCGGCAAAAACTGGAGGAAGCTGTTGCCAAAGCATTGATAAAACCGAAACCACGCAAACCATCCAAACCTTCAAAATCGTCTATTGAAAAACGACTGGACAGTAAAAAGAAAGCGTCAGCCAAAAAAGATGACCGGCGGCGCGACTGGCACGATTGATTTTCACGTATAACTTACTGATCTACCTATCCTTTCCAAAAAAATCACTGTCTGTTATACAGACAGTAGATGACCCCTATTCGGTAATCAGCAGGTCATATATGCTAAAAAAATAATTAAAGAGTTCTTTTTTTGTAACTTTCTGATAAATAATAGGTCAGGACGACCATAAATCGAATTAATTCTATTTTTTACCGTATAAATTTTAATTAAATGTTCTGTATATTTACGCGTTATAACAGGCAGTCCCTTATCTAACATATAAGTATGAAAAAACTTTTATTTGCCCTTATTTTATCTTTTGTCTGGCTGCAGGGCTTCTGCCAGATAGATATAACCCTTTCGGGCTATCCAATGTCAACAACCGGTTGGACATATAGCAGCTCTACCACAGGTACTGCAACTGTTATTGATAGTACGTTCAGAATCACTAATAGTGGTACAACCGGCACTGCTACATATCTGTACTACAACACGCCGATCAATATGGCCGGCTGGTGTTATTGGGTAGCCGATTTTGATTTTAAAATAACCCCAAGCACAGGCACCATTGCCGATGGCTTTGCGTTTTGGTTTCTCACAAGTCCCCCATCTACGTCTACCGGTGCCGGCCTTGGTCTTCCTCCCAATCCTAATGGTATGGTACTGACTTTCGACACCTATGATAACTATAGTGCAACGGGTCCGCACATCCCGCAAATATCACTGCTGGGGTACGATGGCACTGTGCCATCTTATGTTGAAACTTCTGCTACAGGTCGCCTTTGCACACCACTGTATTCTCAAAACTGGATAAGAAATGGCAACTGGCATCACGCTAAAGTAACTTACCAGGTGGGAAACATAAACGTGTATTTTGACTACAGCGCAACGCCCAGCATGTCGAGCACTGCACCTTACCCCATTTCAACAACAGCCTATTTCGGTTTTAGCGGCAGCACAGGTGCGGTCACCAGTACGCAACTTATCAAAAGTGTAAATATCCATATCGCCAACTGCCTTACACCTGCCAACAATGGCCCTATTTGCCAGGGCGATACACTGAAATTATATGCTATTGGCGATTCTACAAATGCCACTTACTCCTGGTATGGTCCTAATGGCTTCTCCAGCACTATGCAGGATCCTATCCGTACCGGTGTTACCTACGCTGATTCCGGCGATTATCATGTGATCAAAACTTACGGTGGCTTTTCTGATACCGAGAGCACACACGTATCCATCAAATTGACACCGGATGTTACAGCAGGCAGCAACTCACCGGTGTGCTATGGTGCTACATTAAGCCTTACATCTACGGCTACCTATGCCGGCGAAACCTTCAGCTGGACAGGACCTGGAACATTTACATCCGCAGTACAAAATCCGTCTATCAACCCGGCCAATTACTCCGATACAGGCTGGTTCTCTGTCATTACCGGTCTGAACGGATGCTTCGATACAGCTACGGTACATGTCGACCTGGTACGTTTGCCGGTGCCATGGGACAGCAGCAATTCTACTATATGCGCAGGCGATACCCTGAAGCTGTTTGCCACAGATAGCATGAGTGGAGTGATCTTCAACTGGAGCGGGCCCGGAGGGTATAGTTCTGCTGTTCAAAATCCATACAGAACCCCTGCCACAACTACCATGAGCGGCGTATATACAATTACAGTCACTTCACCAACAGGCGGATGTGTTCAGTCGGACACCATATTGATTCAGGTAGACAGGATGCCTACCGTACCGCTGATAGTTCCACACACCAGGATATGTTCGGGAGGCACCATCAGCCTTATCATAGATCCGACGACATTTGATGCCGGGGCAACTTATCACTGGAGCGGGCCAAATGGCTACACCGGAATAGGATCGCCATCTGTACTCACCAACGTGACCACACAAGCATCAGGACTATATTCAGTATACGCGTCTATCGGTGCATGTGTTACTACATCCACACATAACAACTTCCTGGTAGACTCCACACCTGAGGTGCCACTTGTGTCTAACAACGGTCCTATTTGCTCCGACAGTACCCTTCGGCTTTATTCTGATGACAACACTGCCGGGGTAACCTACGGCTGGAATGGGCCAGCTTCGTTCACCAGCAACGTTCAGAATCCGGTCATATACAACACTACCACTTCAATGAACGGCAATTACACGGTAACGGCAACGCTGGGCCTCTGTAGCAGTAGTGCTGTTACGTATGTGCTCATCAATCAAACCCCTAAGTTTGGTGTAGCCAGCAGCAACTCTCCGGTGTGCGCGGGCGGCCTGCTCAACCTGCATGCGTCGTTTACGCCGTATACAGGTATCTTCCATTGGTCGGGACCTAACTCGTTCAGTGCATTGCTGCAGAATCCGTCCATCGTCAATGTAACCACATTGGCTTCTGGCACCTACTATGTATACGAGATATTGAATGGCTGTACTTCCGACACTATCTCAACCACCGTACTCATCAACCGTACCCCGGGCATACCGCTTGCCACAAGCAATGCCCCTATATGCGAGGGCGATACACTTAAATTATTTGTTACCGATACTACTGCCGGCGTTACCTACAATTGGGCAGGCCCTAATGGTTTTACTTCGCCTATACAGTATCCAAACATCCCGAACGTTTCTCCGGCTGCGGGCGGCCTGTACACCGTAGTGGCAACACTCGGCGATTGCTCATCAACATCTGCCACCAGTGTGGCAATTACCACTACACCAAGTGTTGTGGCCACCAGCAACAGCCCGGTATGTTCCGGCGACACCCTGAAGCTCTTTGCTACTGCGGGTGTAGGCAATACATTCCAGTGGAGCGGCCCCTACGTATTCTCGTCCAACAGCCCATCTCCTACCAGGTACCCTGCGCTGATGGAATATGGCGGCGTGTACCAGGTAACCACTACAGAGCCGGGCGGCTGTGTAGGTACTGCCTACGATACCGTTATCATCAGGCAGACACCTGATGCACCATGGATCAACTGGCTCACTTATTGCCAGTATGCATATGCCCCGCCATTGATGGCTGTTGATGCCACGAGTGTGCTGTGGTTCTCTTCTGCAGCGCCGGGAGGCGTTGGCACAGCTACCGCACCAACACCTAATACATCGGTGCCGGGTGTATACTTCTTCTACCTCAACCAGACAGTAAATGGCTGTACCAGTCCTATCGATTCTGTGCAGGTATTAGTGAACCCCAAACCGGATATCAGCGTAACACCCGCGGATACAGCTATATGCCCTCGCGACAGCATCGTTTACCGCACAACAGTAGACGATCCGTTGGCAACAGTAAAATGGACACCGTCTACCTATTTGTCTGATTCTACAGGCAGCAGCGTAGTTGCCCATCCTGAGGGCAGTATCGAATATGCTGCAATAGCTACCAACCTTAGCGGATGTACCGATACTGCGATAGCAGATGTTACCGTATACCCTGCTGCGCTCATCAGCATTCCTGTAGTCGATTCGGTAACATTATACCCCGGCGAAAGTTATCACATACAGCCGATCACTAACTGTAACGTCTTTGCATGGTTCCCGCCTGAAGGATTGAGCAATCCGTTTATCTCAGACCCTACGGCCACACCCGATGGCAATACGATGTTCATAGCGATCGGATCTACTGAACACGGCTGTATTGCCCGCGACTCTGTTTATGTACATGTGAATGCAGATAATACATACGGTATACCTAACGCCTTCAGCCCTGATGGCCGCAACAACACCTTTAAAATACTGGTAGAAGGGCAGGCCAAACTGAACTACTTCCGCGTATTCAACCGCTGGGGCGAACTGATGTTCGAGACCAAAGATGTGAACGAGGGATGGGATGGCTACTACAAGGGTGCACCACAGCCGTTTGGCGTTTATGTTTACGAAGCACAGATGGTTTCTACGATAACAGGCAAGATAAAAACCGTAAAAGGCAACATTACATTGCTGAGATAACCGATGAAATAACTAAAATGAAAATGCCCTGGTCAGCAGATCAGGGCATTTCTATTTTTATGGCTGCATGTGCATGTCAGATGCACTTCATCATACAGTTCCATAGGCGCTCTGCCGATAGGTGCCAGTCGAATTGTTGGACCTGTATACGCGCATTAGCTATCAGTTGTTTGCGCAACACTTCGTCTTTATATATCATGTGCATCTTCTCGGCTATATCTGTGGGGTCTGTGGGGTCTACCAGTAGCGCGGCGTCTCCAGCTACCTCCGGCATAGACGATGTATTGCTCACAATGGCCGGTACATCGCATTGCATGGCCTCAAGTATCGGAATGCCGAACCCTTCGAACAAAGATGCATATACCAGTGCATATGCCGCACCCATTACTTTGGAAAGCTCGTCAATATTCATATACCCTACCCACTTCACATCGTCTTTAAAGGGCATCGAATTCTTCAGCTCGTCCACTTCGTCGTACTTCCAGGCTGGGCGGCCTACTATCACCAGCTTCATATTAGAGCGCTGGTGCTTTTTGAACAGAACGAACGCCTTCAGCAGGTTCACAATATTCTTACGGGGATGGATGGCCCCTGCAAATACAAAGTACTCACATCCATCTGCATATTTTGCCTTTACATCCTCACGCTGTTCAAACGACAGAGGTAAGTATTCCGCATGTGCGCCGTTATATACCACGTCTATCTTGTCTTGGTCTATACCATAGCGGTTACAGATGTCGTGCTTGGAGTAGGTGGAGACCGTTGCTATACGGGCAGCCTTCCGGGCAAACAGGGGTGAATAATGCCGCCAGTACAGGCGATGGCTCATCACATAATGATCCGGGTAATGCTCAAAAGCAAGATCATGTACCACCAGGCAGGTAGGTACCTTGGTGCTCAACGATAAATAACTATCGGGAGAGAGGAACAGATCTATCTTATATTTCTTCAGCTTGGCGGGCAGGCTCCATTCAAACCACAGATAGAACAGTATTGGGTGCCTGGCCTGCGGATGCACCACTACGGGTGTAACATTAGGTGCAAAGACAAAAGATGGATCATACTCACGGTCGAAAAAGAAAAAGAACTCGTGCTCAGGATGGCTCCTGACGATCTTTTCCAACGTTTGAAATGTAAACCAACCTATTCCTTCCAGCTTACCTTTTAACAGCAGCCTTGTATTGACACCAATGCGCATAGCAATCAGGCAAAAATATAGTTTTAATTGTTCCTAAGGAATAGATGCGCCAAATACATCCAAAAAAAGAAAGCTGCCTCAAAGAAGCAGCTTTCCATAATATGGGTAGAAATATTAGTTGTCGAACTTACCATCGAACTGAGCATCCTTAGGTGTACCCAGGAAGTAACGTACACCTAGGTTAAGACCCAGAGTGAGGTTGTTGCTGGCAGATACTGTGTTCAGCATCGATGTATATTTCCTTGAAGTGTAGCCGTCCATCAGCAGGTAGTTGCTACCATCCGTCTTGTTCTGGAACGACTGATAAGCTGCCATGATACCCACGTTGAGGTGGATGCGGTTAGCCAGACGATAAGTAACTGTTGGACGGAAAATAAAGCCTATCGATCCGCTTGTATAGTTTACTGTACCAGAGTTATTGCTCGGCTTAACTTTAAGCTCCACCGGTTTGCCTTGTGCACGTAGTGCATCAAACACTTCAGGTATAGTGCCTACAGAGTTGGTCCTGGTGTAAGCCGCAACAGTATAAAGAATGTCCTTATCAGAGTAAACCGGTTGGTTGTCATACACCGATTTTACGTCGCCGTTAGCGTCTTTAGCCAACTGATAGATCGCTTCGTAATTGAACTCAGCATCAGACTTCCACTTGTTCTGGATAGACACATTATACACAATACCTGCATCAACCGCTATACCTACGCGAGTATTGAGCCTGTGCTTGTACTTCAGTACTACCGGTATGTTTATGCTGGTAATGGTCATTTCTTCCTTTATGGCATGCGTTGCTGTGAGCAACTGACGATATACATTACCTTTTGAATCATTATCGCGATATTCTACATGGAAGTTATCCATAGTAGCATCGCCTGCCTGAGAAAGATATTGAATACCTGCACCGATACCAAATTTGCGCTGCTTACCAATAAAATAGCCGAAGCCCAGATCTGCACCGTAAGACATACCCATGCCCATCTTGATGTCGCTATGCCTGGCGTTTACCGCGTCAGTATAGTTGATATCCATTTTGGTGGTTGGCGACTGCATCAGTACGCCGACAGGTACATTCAGGTCTATCACCCACTTTGACGCATAGAAGTTATCACCCCCACGCACCTGCGCCATTGCAGAAAAACCCGCTCCAGCCGCTACCATCAGAAGAACTATCTTTTTCATTACTTTATGTTTAAAAGGCCGAGTTTATGTTTTATTAATTCTTGACAAATTTCGCTGAAGCAAACTTAACACCATCACGATAGCAATTCACCATATACATACCAGCGGCAAGATCTGCTACATCAAGTGTTGTCCTATTGTTAACAACGTCACTTGTATTTATTTTATGCCCCAGCAAATCTACAACTTCTACCTTGTATTTACCACCAGGTGTATTATTTATTTCTACATTAAGCATGTTGCTGGCCGGGTTAGGATACAGCGACATCTCGCCCATGCTTGCCGTTACGTTCTGCACACCGGTAGGTACTATGAAGTATGACTTCTGTGAACAGCCATTGTGTGTGGTCATTACGAAGTAGTACTTGTTAGTGAAGTCCGGCGTTGGTACGTTGAATGCCTGGTTGGTCTCACCAACAAACAGAGCAGAATCCAGCGTAGACCTGCTGTCGTAACCCCACTGGTAAGTATCCTGAATGTTAGACAGGCAAACGAAGTCGCCGTTGAAATAGTATACTTCAGGATTGTCAGATACGTTTGGCGATACTGTAACTGCGAACGAATCGTAAGAGAAACAGTTGCCGAAACCTGATGCAGAAGCCTTCAGATAAACAACAGCGTTACCTGCTTCGGTGAAGTTCACCAGACTGTACTGCTGCGTACCACCTGTAGCCCATACCTGCGCATTGCTTGACGACCAACGGTAAGTAACATTTGCCGGTGGCGTTGTTTCTGCACCAAAGTTCTGATACATAGTTCCTGAGCACAATGCATCCGGGGAGTGCGTAGTGATCTTAGGCGTACCACCTACCGGATCTACCTCTACATACACGTTCTCTGTATGCGATGGACAACCCAGGTAGCTGAGTGTATAAACGTAGGTAACAGTAATGGCACTGTTAGGGTTGCTGCTGGTCAGCTGTTCGCTGATACCATGTACGCCATTACCAATAGTTGCCGGGGTAATACCTGCTACCACAGGACGGGTCCAGGTAGCGGTTGTTGTAGGGCCTGTAGACTCAGTGTCTGAGTATACAAATGTCTGACCGCTACATATAGTATCGAACAATGGTGTGGTGAGCCTTGGTGTTGGCACCACATTCACGTTCACGGTAGCATTGTTCACACAACCATGAGCTGTAAGCGTGTACACGTATGAGGCTACCAATACAGCATTACCGGTATTATCCAGGTATTCGCTGATGCCTGCAACAGTGTCTTGGGCCGTAAGCGGCAACAGGTTAGTTACTGTAGCCCTTGTCCACGCAAACTTAGTACCTGCCGTATCCGCGGTTGCTGTATATGTGAAGTTCGCACTGTCACATGTTTGTGGCGGTGTTGTAGTGCTGGTAAGACGTGGTATGTCGAACACACGGAATGTGAACGTAGTATCATTAGGTCCGCAACCATTAGATGTTGCGTACGTAATGGTAGCCTGACCGCCTGTAAGACCCGCCGTAACGAGACCCGTGGTAGCATTAATACTTGCGATAGCCGTGTTTGACGATGACCAAACACCACCCGCAGCTATAGATACTGTATCATACAGCTGTACGGAACCATTCACACAAGATGTATCCTGGCCGAAGATGAAGCCTACAGGCGAGAGCGCCTTCACTTCCATGTTATGGCTTGCAGTATCAGTACCACAACCAACAACGGCTGCCACATAATTGATCTGTGTAAAGCCCGCGTTGCGTCCTGTAACAGTACCTGCCAGATCTACCCTTGCAATAGTAGTATCGTTAGAGAACCACAGGTAACCATTACCAGGATCATCCGTCAACACAGTAGTTGCATTCACACACACGGTGGTGTCTCCACTGATAGTACCCGCATTTGGCCTGTCGTTCAGTGTTACTGATTTAACAGCAGCTGTAGCACCGCAATAGTTAGGCAATGGTGTATAACGAATTACTTCCGGAGTTGGATCGAAGCCGATCGCAGTTGCCTGGCCAAAGTCAGAACCGCTGGTACCTATAGAAATATTAAATCCGACCGGCACATCCCAGTTACCATTTCTTGCCGTATCACCATTAGCAGCAGTATCATACAACTGAATTACGTCTGGGGTACAGAAGATATCCGGCGCTACGATGGTACCGCCATCCTTAGGAGCGATCACCTTGATCACCCTGATAGGACTTACACCAGTACCACAGCCGTTATTGACAGCGTAAGTGATGGTGTCGACGCCAGCTGCAGTGCCACCATTTAATGTAACGTTAGCTGTAGATGCGCCACTCAATGTCAGCACCACGTTATTGCTAGCGCTCCATGACAATGTAAGCGCACCACCGGCACTGGTTGCAGGAGCACCCACCTGGCCAAGTATGGTATGGCCCAGAGGAGAACCAGCCTTACACATAGAGTCGAGACCCGAGTTAGCAGGTGCCGCCGAAGTGATAGGCGCAACAACCGGAACGGTCTTCACAGCAATGATAGTGCTGGTAGAGTCGCGGCCACAGAAGTTGGTATCTATGAAATATACGTGCACTGTATGGTAAGGATCGAGACCTGCTGTTGTTGTTGCAGACGGGAAGAACTGAGCTGAAGTAGCTGTTACAGTACCAAGGCTTGCATTCGCATCGTCTACACCTTCCTGTACAGCCCTCCAGATACCCAGGCCTGTTGATGCAGGGTGAGCAACTGTGTTGGTTATAGTTACCAGACTGGTAGCCGGATAACATATTGCTGCAGGCGTACTGAGCGAACCCGGATTAGGCATAGCCTTCACCTTAACCACCCTGCCGGCCTGTGCAGTACCACATGCATAAGTTGCATCGGTAGTGAACCTGATCGTAGTTGTATCTGCAGTGCTAGGCAATGTAATAGATACAACACCAGATACCGCGTCAACAGTTGCTACCGAAGTATTGAATGAACTCCAGCTACCGTTTGTAGCAGGTATTATAGTACCGCTATTGCCAAAGGCAACCGGCAGATGACTAGCACAAAGAGAGTCGTATGCACCGCCCATAGAGCCTGTAACTGTGCCGGCATTTGGCGGAGGCAATACTGTGATGTTCTTAGTTGTTACCTGCGGACCACAACCTGTAGCAGCTGTGAATGTGATCGTTTCTATAACAGACGACAATGTTACCGCACTACCACCCTGTACAGTAGCGATCGAAGTAGACGATCCTGCTATGATCGGCAGGTTGGTGTTGCTGCTTGTTGTCCAGGTGCCTGTTGTGGTAAGCGAGTGGCCAAGTGTAATAGTGGCGCCACGGCACACCTGCGACAGACCAGTAATATTGTCCGGCGCAATAACATCTACTGTAACCGCACGGGTGGCAGTAAATATTGTATTATCACAACCAAGAGTAGAAGAAGTAATTGTAGTAGTACCCGCACCTACCATATGCGCTGCACCGGCAGATGAACCGGAAGCAATAATGGTTGCTACAGTGGTCGCTGAAGAACTCCATGTAGTAGTTGCATAAGTAGTAGTTGATGTAGCCGTTGGGTTGGCGTAAACTGTGTCGTCACCGGCACATTTACGTATAGGACCTACAACAGTACCGGCGTTAGCCTGGTTGTCGACTGTGTCGGTATACGTAACCACGAATGGTGAACCTGCCGGCCTACAAGCATTCATCTGGCTGTAAGAGATAGTAGCGATACCAACACTTGCGCCATGCAATACGCCTGTTGAAGCATTTATTGAAGCAATAGTCGTATTTGAAGAACTCCAGCTGTATGCGATACCTGCTATCGGTGACAATGACGGTGACAAAGTAACATTGAGCCCGTTACACAGTTTTGTTGGACCGTTGACAGTAACAGTGTTCTGTACGTCAGGCGCTACATATATAGTATCTGTTGCTGTACCTGAATAACAGCCGGAAGTGGCGTAAGATATAACTGTGAAACCAGCATTGGTAGTAGTAGGGTGTATACTTACGGAAGTACCCGTACCGAGCACGGTAGCTACAGCAGGGTTACTGCTGGCCCATACACCGGCTGTCGGGCTAAGCGTAGTAACCGTCAATGGAAGGTCGGTAGTATTACATGTACTGTCACGCGGACCAGTTGCGAATGATGGTGCTGCACCTGACGTGTTTACTGTGATCACATAGCGAGACGAATCTACACCACATCCGGTAGTTACCTTATAAATAACGGTATCAGTACCGGCAACCAGGCCTGATAAGTATACGGAATCGTGCGTTACAGAAGTGCTCAGCGACACAATGCCTCCAAATCGGGCACTCCAGTTACCACCATGTGTGCCTGTGCTAATGTGCAGCGTATCGTTGCTGCCTGCACATAATGCAGATGTTGAAAGACCTGTATTATTGGTTATACCACCAGCAGTTGGCAGGGGGTTAACAGTCACTACGCGCGTTGCGGTCAATACTGTATTATCGCAGCTGAGTGTTGATGAGGTTATTGTAGTAGTACCACCTGCAACCATATGTGCTGCTCCGGTTGACGCGACTATTGTTGCAACAGATGTAGCCGATGAACTCCAGGTCGTAGTAGCAAATGAAGTACCTGCTGTAGCGGTCGGGTTGGTGTATACAGTATCGTCACCTGCACACTTCACGCCAGAACCTGAAACAGTACCTGCTGATGCGGCAGCATCCACTGTATCGGTATAGGTAACTACGAATGGTGAACCTACAGGCCTACAAGCATTCATCTGGCTATAAGAGATAGTAGCGATACCAACACTTGCACCATGTAATGCACCCGTTGAAGCATTCACTGAAGCAATAGCTGTGTTTGAAGAGCTCCAGCTGTATGCGATACCCGCTATCGGTGACAATGACGGCGTCAAAGAAACATCAGCACCATTACACAGTTTTGTAGGACCGTTGATGGTAACACTCTGCACACTTGGTGCTACATATATAGTATCTGTAGCTGTACCTGAGTAACAACCGGAAGCGGTATACGATATAACTGTGAAACCAGCGTTAGTAGTAGTAGGATGTATGTTTACAGAAGTACCGGTACCCACAACAGTTGCTACAGCAGAGTTGCTGCTGGCCCATACACCGGCCGTCGGGCTGAGTGTAGTAACTGTCAGTGGCAGATCTGTAGTATTACAAGTACTGTCGCGAGGACCTGTTGCAAATGATGGCGCTGCACCTGACGTGTTTACTGTGATCACGTAGCGCGATGTAGCTGTACCGCAATCTGTTGCGGCAGTGTACACGAGCGTATCGGTACCGGCAGTTACACCATTAACAACAACTGTATCGTGTGTAACAGAAGTAGACACAATAGTTATAGAGCCCGTGCCAGATATATGTGTCCAGTTACCACCATGTGTACCGCCAGTTACGTGCAAGGTATCGTTAGTACCTGAACATATTGCAGAGGCAGAAGCACCACCATTATTGGTTATTGGTCCGGCTGTTGGCGGGGCAATAACTCGGATAAGCAATTCTGATGAATCAGGACAGCCAACGATCTTATATTTAATGGTATCAACACCAGCAGCTACACCACCTGCCAATCCACTTACACTATTCACGGTGGCAATAGTTGGGAAAGTACTGCTCCATACTCCACCGGGAGCACCTGTGGTCTGCATCTGTGCGGGATGAGCTACACAAATACTGTCACCACCACCAAGTATGCTAATTACACCAGGAGATGAGGTGGCCAAAGTACGCACAGGGAATTTGCTCACCATATTAGTATCTGCAAGCGATGTAACGGTGTAGCTCAGCGTATCCATGCCTGCGACTGCCGTACCATGTATATATACGGTATCTACTTCAGTTGTTGTACCTACAACGGCAGTGCGCACGCTATCAATTGAAACGTGACCGTTACCCGTGATCCTCCAAGTGCCGTAAGCAGCTGTAGGGCGGTGTGTTGAAATTACTTTACCGGTACCACCATTACACAATACAGAATCGCCTGCAGGAGTAGTAGTGTCCGGCACAGGATAGTTGCGGAAGAAGTAAACTTTTTTGTCAGTACGGCTTACTACCGCAATATCCGGGATACTATTACCATCAATATCGCCAATGGCCGGGCATACGGGTGCAGCCGTTAATGCTCCAAGATACTTCTGATACGCTGCATTATATGTTATACCCGCAGCATCCTTGTGCGTAATGATAGACAACCTGAGACCACCTGAGTTGGAAGCAACGATGTCCAGCAGGCCATCTCCATCCAGGTCGCCCAGCGCCAATGCTACAGGAGCAGCAGCACCTGTACTTACGGTATCTTGTGCGGCGAAAGTAATAGCACCACCTGAGGATGAAGTATTGCGCACCAAGGCCACAACATTGTATACGTTGGTTTGTAAAAGATCGGAGTCTGTAACGGCAACTGCCAGGTCTGGCTTACCATCATTGTCCAGGTCACCTATACGTACCTGTTCAGGATAACCGGAGCGGCCGGTATATGAATTGGTTGGCCCTGCGGCTAATGAACCGGAACCAGTAGCAGTAGAAACGCTGGCGTCGCGGGAGAAGGAAATATTACCTCCAATGGTCGATGTATTGCGGTAAATATCTACGCTCCGCTGATTATGAACAGATATCGCTACGTCAGCCTTTCCGTCTCCGTTCAGGTCGCCTGTGGCAACGCTGATAGGGGAAGCATAGCTGATCGTTAAGGCAGCCGTATCATATAAGAAAGCAGTTGCAGTGTCAAAGTCAGCAACGTTCATAAACTGACCAGGAGCTTTATTATAGTTATTCCTAATAATAATAAAACGACCGCGCTTCTGCTCTGGCGTTGGCACATAACCGGTTCCGGTGTACACGCCAGTATCATTAGCGCCGGTCATTGCTATAGCAATATCCGGGCGGCCGTCTTTGTTAAAGTCAGCAATAGCCAATTCTGATGGCAGAGCACCCGGGATGGGCACATCGAAGCGTGTTGCGAAATCGGGAGTACCAGAGGTAGAAGTATTCCTTAGTATAGATACCTGCGCGGCACCGGCGGCTACTGTAGCAATATCCAGCTTACCATCACCATCAAAGTCGGCATATTTTAAACTGATCGGCGCAGCTGCCACAGGAAAAGACAGGGGAGTACTAACGAAAGAAGCGTTGTTTACGCTACCATATGTTCCGTTGTTATTAAATACCAATACCTTATTAGTAGATGTACCGGAAACGATCATTTCGTTATCACCATCACCATCAAGGTCGGCAAACTCTATACTGTATGGGCCTCCGGTAGCACCTGGCACAGAATATGAACTTACCGCCGAGCCACCGAAAAGCTGGCTTGCAGTGTAGTTTTTGATAAAACCTGTGCTATCATGGTGTGGAATAAATGAATTCGGCACAATTGTAACCAGCTGCGATGACTGGTCTATTACCTGCAGCGCGCCATAAGTGGCGCCTTTAGGTGCTACTACTTTTATTTGAGACGTAGTAACATCGGTTACGGTACCTTTTGCACCACCAAAATAAACAACATAATTATTAGCGGCTGTATTGAAACCAGAACCTGAAAGCACTAATGTATCGCCATAACTTGTCTTAACATTTATTGGTCCAGCCGGCGCTGTTGGTAATGTAATGTTTGGTGCAGTACCGGTAACCACACTTATGGTACGCCTGGACTCTTGTGCAGGGCAAGTACCATTATTTAAAGTGTAGAACAGCGTATCGTAACCTATATTAACACCGGTAAGCACACCGGCAGCGTTTATGGTCGCATTTGTACCCGGCACCGTAGACCATGTAGCGGTAACAGTAGACCCACTTACAATTGAAGAAGCATAGTCGACAGCGGTGTAATTGATCTGCTGTCCCTGGTGTACCTGCACATAAGGCGTAGTGATACCGGGAACCGGTAAGCCCAACATACGTACATTGATGGTCACCTGATCTGTGGAAGTACCGTCTGATACCCTGATAACAAATGAAACTGCACCATAATTGCCTGCCGGAGAGGCATAGCTAGCCACACCTGCTGGCAGATTCGTTGCTGCTGCAGAACCAGGCGCAATGTAAGAGCCTGATGAACCCAACGTGAGCGTACCTACGCTGGCTGGCGCCGGACTTGTGCCTGCGGGCCCGGTTAAAACGGTAAACGTCTCAGTGCTTGCGGCACCATCCGCATCTGAAAATGCCAGAAAAGCTCCAAGGTCTATTGTGGTGGCACCGGTGATACATATTGCTGTATCAATAGTATGCCGTACAAATTGCGGTGCAGCCGCCTGAGATGTTTTCCCCGCCAACATCAAAATCACACCCAACACAAAAGCACACGACGTAGCCGTGAGCTTTCTCCCAAAGGAAACAAATGATTTGCCCATAAACGCAGAGTATTTTTTAACCATGTTTATTCAAATTAAAACCGCCAACAACCCAAACCCAAGGCACTAAAGTAATGATGTTTTTTGTTAAGAGCGAAAGCAATTTATCACAACGTGGGCAGGCCCACCTTGCAATAACTATACTTTTCGCAACAAACTTAACAAAACGTTTTGAGTTTAAAAATAAATACCCTTCGAATAGTTGTTATTTAATGGTTAATAGGGTGTTTTTGTAGCGTTTTTGTTGCCAAAATGAACAAATTGTTATGAAAATCACGCAAAAAGCACTTAATGCATTAAAACAAACAACTATTTATTTGCGGTTTCCCACAGTTTTTAGGCAATTGTGGATAACTTGTAATTGGTTTTGATTGGCAGACCTCGATATTAGCCGCGAAACATCGCCATTTCCTGTCTTTTAAATCAACTTTTTGCGCACATTTCCGGCTCGCAAACCGGGCAAAAAACCACTCAAATAAGGCTTCAGGATAACAGTTCGCACGGCTTCAGACCGGTAACCCGTTTGAAGGCAGTGCTAAAATGTGAAATACTGCTGTAACCCAGTGTCAGCGCTACATCTGTCACTGTTACACCTTGTGTTTTCAGCATTTCTTTGGCTCTCGCTATACGTATATCCTGCTGATATTCGTGTATGGTTTTACCGGTCAGTGCTTTAAAGCCTTTTTTCAGGTAGCACTCATTCATGGCCACCTTGCGCGACAGGTCGCGGATGGTGTAAGGCTTGCCTTCGCTTTTCTGTATCAGCTCGCAGGCATCCAGTATCTTTTCCCGCTCACTGTCGTAGGCCAGGAAACGGCACGCAGGCACCTCCTGCTCTGTAACAGGTATTATCTTGTTGGCCAGTGCTGTGTGTAAAATAGCCATTGCAGCCTGCAGCCCTTGTACTGCCGTCAGTAATGTGGCTGTGTCGCTGTCAGATCGTAGTTGCTCCAGCGCGGCTATGGTATGGTTGGTATAGGTAAAATGCCACATATCGCTCTCCTGCGTCAAGGCATCAGGATAGCTGGCAAACAAATGGAAAAATTCCGGATAAAAGGTAAGAGAGAATAAAGTGATACCGCCCTCTTCGTCATCGTTACCAAATACAGGTAGCGATAGGCGTATGGTTTGCCTGTGCGTGGCGCCGGAAATAATGAGCTTGCCCTGCTGCTCCGGCTGGTCATCTTCCGCAAACAGGGCCTCGCACCACTCAGCTTTTACCCCCGTGCATATATCTGCCTGGTTATGTGGCCCAATACGTATACGGTCTCCCCATACATATCCGGCAACTGTCTGATCGATAGATGGTGCAGCGATATTCACTATACAAAAATAAGCCCGGCGGCGCTTACTAACTATCAGCGCAAAGTAAAATAATATGGGGGCCTACCCATTGGCACCTGCCGGGTCTATAAAACCCATCAGCACCCACCAGCGGAAACGTTCCAGCATATAAAACTTGCTCCACTGCCCTTTTACCAGGAAACCGAGGCCGTAAACAATTGCGTAGCCCCACTTAGCTACGTATTCTACAAATTTCTTTACCTGCGCTCCCGTCATGCCTTTCAGCCTCAGGCGTTCACCGCCGCCTATGCCCATGCTGTGGCGGCGCACATAATTTTTATCAAACTTATTGGCCTCTACCGCATGCAGTACACTCATGCCCGGCAGGTAATATACCTGCATGCCCCCGGCCAGTATGCGCTTATATATATCTTTCTCCTCATTGGCCAGCAGCCCCTTGCCACTACGACCCAGCAGTGTATTAAAATACCCTATGCGTTCGAAAGCCGCCTTTCGGAAGGCCATATTGGCCCCGCAGGGATAGCGCTCGCCGGTAAGGCGCTTTACATTAGGTCCCTGGTCGAACGAGCCTACCAGGCCATTGAAGTACTTTGAATACCAATCGGGTATACCTGTAAGAAAACGCGGTGTGATCTTGCCACCAACCGAAAACACCTCGGGGTGGGCATCAAAATAGCCCACAATGGTGTTCAGCCAGCCGGGTTGCGCTTCAGAGTCATCGTCCAGGTAGGCAATGATCTCTCCTTTGGCTTCGGTGGCGCAACGGTTTCGAGCCCAGGCCACACCCTGGTTGTGCTCGGTATAATAGCTGAAGTTATACTGTGGATGGTCGCTTTTGAACTGTGCCAGCGCCTCCGGGGTGCCATCGGTACTGTTATTGTCCACTACTATCACCTCCAGGCGGCTTTTGTCAAAATCCTGGGCAAAAATGCTTTCTACAGCCTTGATGACAAACCTGGCCCTGTTGTAAGAGCAAATAACCGCCGAAACCTTATAGAGATACTCCATGCATTGCAAAAATAGCTTTTGAGTTGTGAAAAAAAGTATAACGGGTTGAAGACGGCAATAGTTGCGGTCATATCTTACCTTTACTGCAAATAA
Organism: Chitinophagaceae bacterium; assembly: GCA_947455215.1. GTDB lineage: Bacteria > Bacteroidota > Bacteroidia > Chitinophagales > Chitinophagaceae > Flavipsychrobacter. The sequence goes on along the minus strand of CANGNA010000069.1, from coordinate 900 downwards.
AAAAGAATGAGATACCTGCTGATAGCAACCCTGTCTGTAGCCTGCCTTACGGCAACGGCGCAAACAAAAAAGAAGGCGGCCCAAAAGCCACCTGTAGTTGAGTCTGCTCCGGCTAAAGACAAGCCTGCACAAGATGATGCAACCGGCATAGACCCGGGCACAGGTACACCATTGCAAACGCCACAACCACCACAGGTGTACAACTTTGTGGAGCAGATGCCGTCGCCGGGCTTTGACCTGGGAGAGTACCTCTCTACCAATATGATGTACCCTATTGCCGCAAAAAAAGCCAATATTCAGGGGCGCGTGACCGTTAGATTCATAGTGACCGAAGATGGCAGCATCAGCGATGTGACGGTAATAAGGGGTATTGGCGGCGGATGTGACGAGGAGGCAGCACGCGTGATCAAGGCCATGCCGAAATGGAAGCCGGGCAAGATGACCGGCAAACCGGTGAAAGTTTATTATACACAGCCCATCACATTCAGGTTAACGGACTAAACACTACGACATGAAATATATTATCGTTTTATTATGCCTGCTGGCAGCCATCCATAGCAATGCCCAAACCGACGAAAAAGGAATGCCTTACCAGCCCAAACAGCATCAGCTGGCCGATGTCATTGGCCCTAATACACCCCAGCCAACAGTTTACAGCTATGTGGAACAGATGCCGAAACCATCTGTAGATATCAACCAATTTATCGCGCAGAACACACATTATCCCGAGGCTGCGCGTAAAAAACATATTGAGGGCAAGGTGATCGTAGGGTTTGTGGTTATGGCGTCTGGCAAAATAGACTCAGTGCATACTATACGTAGCATAGGATATGGGTGTGACGAAGAAGCAGAGCGGGTAATAAAACTGATGCCACCGTGGCAGCCGGGCAAACAAGGCGG
>CANGNA010000068.1 GCA_947455215.1 Chitinophagaceae bacterium | reverse complement strand
TCTATGATAGACATCAGCGATGGATTGAGCTCTGAACTGCTGCACATATGCCGCAAGAGCGATGTAGGCTGTGTGCTGTACGAGGACAAGATACCGGTAAGTGACGAAGCAAAAGCAATGGGCATGGAGTTCAACATACCCACAGTTACTTGCGCACTAAGCGGTGGTGAAGACTACGAGCTATTGTTTACAGTTGGCCAGCAAGACTATGAGACCATAGCTAAGAATGGGAACATAACGGTGATAGGATATGTTACCAATAAGGAAGAAGGTGCGTATATGCTAACCCCGTCGGGCAAGAAACACCAACTGGTGGCACAGGGGTGGAATGCGTTTAATTAATAAGGTAGATTTGCTCGTTAATATTTTTTCGTATCTTTCGCCTTAAATCTATTGATATCTATATGAAGTTGTGGAAATCTGTACTACTGACCTCTTCCATATTCATTGCTACAGCAGGCTTGATCACATATACATCGTGTGAGAAAGACCCATGTACTAACGTGGAATGCCAGAATGGAGGATCATGTAACGGTGGCGCTTGTAAATGCCCGACAGGATATGACGGCCCTACCTGCCAGACAAAGACCACAGACCACTTTGCAGGCACTTATGCCGGCTTTACAGAATGTAATAATGCAGCCCAGGTAATAGATTCCATATTTATCACTGGCAACATCAACCATGCACCGCTTACCGTAATGGTTGTACAAAAACAACACCCTACAGATGTGCTTTATGGAACTGTGAATATCAATGAGACCACCTTTGAGCTGAATTTCCCTGACGAGGTAACTACCAAACACAGGAAAACCTATCACGCTACCCTGCAAAGCAATAATAAATTGGTCTTCGATACCTACGAGTATGATACTACCACAATGGCCGGACCGATAACTACAAAATGCACTTTTGTAGGCACAAAATAAAATAATATACTCTTTATGTTAAAAGCGGGGCAACAATGCCCCGCTTTTTTAATGTAATAAAATGATTTACAGGAATTTAACCCTGCAAAGGCGGAAAGCTTGACAATTTTATATAATTTTGCCAACAAATTATAAAATAACTACTATTTTATAATTGTTAATTGTTAGTGTTTGATATTTATAAATAACGGTAAATATAATAGATGCGACCAATTAACAAAAAGAACACCCAACAACAACTCTTAAAACACAACTAACGCAATGAGATCATTACTCTTATGCTTCTGTGCGCTTATAGCTGCAACAGTATGTCATGCAGTAACAAGGTACCTACCTAGTACAAGTTCGAGCATGTCCACCGCTGCAACATATTGCCAGAACGCAACTGCTTCTGTGATCACGTTTACCTATAACCAATGTAACGCAGGTACCGGCGCGTTCTCTGCCAATACGCTCACCGTGACATGGTTTAGCAATACTTCAAATGCAACAACCGGCGGCACACTTGTGTCTACAACAACTGTAAGTACAGCTGCTGGCGCAACCGGATCAGTATCGTATACTCCGCTTACGACAACCGCGGGAGTACTTTACTATTATTGTACGATCACCTGGACAGGTACTGGAACATGCAATACGGCAGGGACACTAACCAGTGCTACCACTACACAGATAACGGTAAACGCCCTGCCAACAATAGTGGCGAGCGGTGGAAGTACTACTATCTGTAATGGTGCATCTACAACAATGAGTGCATCTGGTGGCAACACCTATGCATGGAGTCCGACTACTGGTTTGAGCGCATCAACAGGTACACCAATCACTGCTTCGCCAACAATTACCACTACTTATACCGTTACCGGCACCAACGGCAACGGTTGTGTTAATACCGCAACAAGGACCATTACTGTTAACGCCCTGCCAACTATTACAGCTACAGGCGGTACAACAACTTTATGTGCTGGTGCTTCCACTACGCTGAGCGCAACTGGCGGTTCTACTTATTCCTGGGCACCAACTACCGGCCTCAGCGCAACTACTGGTACTCCGATCACAGCGACACCTGCTACTACAACAACATACACAGTTACAGGTGTGAGCGCGGCTGGATGTAGCAATACAGCTTCTGCTTCTATTACAGTTAACCCGCTACCTACCGTTACAGCAACACCCGGAAGCGCTGCTATATGCATCGGATCTACTACTACTATTGCAGCTGCTGGTGCCAACACCTATTCGTGGTCGCCATCAGCCGGCCTTAGTGCTTCTACCGGCACACCGGTAATCTTCTCCGGCACTGCAACCGCTACTTATACAGTTACAGGTACCAGTGCTGCAGGTTGTGTAAACACTGCAAATACAACAATTACCGTCAATCCATTGCCAACCATAGTTGCCAGCAGCGGCGCTACCACCTTATGTAACGGCGTGTCAACAACACTGTCTGCTACCGGTGGTACTTCTTACTCATGGACGCCGGCAACAGGCCTCAGCGCAACTACCGGCACCCCGATCACTGCTACGCCAACCATAACCACTACTTATACAGTTACCGGCACCAACGGCAACGGTTGTGTTAATACCGCAACAAGGACCATTAATATTAATGCCCTGCCTACCATTACAGCTACGGGCGGTACCACCACTTTATGTGTTGGGGCTTCGACCACTTTAGGCGCCACGGGCGGTTCTACATACTCATGGTCGCCAACTACTGGCTTGAGCGCCAGTACAGGAACTCCGGTTACTGCTACACCAACAAGCACTACAACTTATACAGTAACCGGCACAAGCGCGGCAGGTTGCAGCAGCACTGCTACCCGCGCAATAACTGTCAACTCAATACCTACTGTTACTGCTACACCGGGTAGCGCAGCCGTTTGTAGTGGTACTACCACTACTATTGACGCAGCTGGAGCCAACACTTATTCATGGTCACCTTCCGCAGGACTTAGCGCAACAACAGGAACACCTGTAACTTTCTCCGGCACTACAACCGCTACTTATACGGTAACGGGCACGAGCGCTGCAGGTTGTGTAAGTACAGCTAATACTACTATTACAGTAAATGCATTGCCAACCATCGTTGCCAGCAGCGGGGCTACTACGCTTTGTAACGGTGCATCTACTACGTTATCAGCTACAGGTGGTGTAACTTACTCATGGACACCGGCTACAGGGCTGAGTGCTACAACAGGCACACCAATTACAGCCTCACCTACTTCAACTATTACATATACGGTCACAGGCATCAACGGCAGCGGTTGCACTAACACTGCTACCAGGACCATTACTGTTAATGCGCTGCCAACTATTACCACTACCGGCGGCACCACAACTTTATGTGTTGGGGCCTCGACCACTTTGGGGGCAACAGGCGGTTCTACATACTCATGGTCGCCAACTACTGGCTTGAGCGCCAGTACAGGAACTCCGGTTACTGCTACGCCAACAAGCACTACAACTTATACAGTTACTGGTGTAAACGCTGCAGGTTGCAGCAGCACTGCTACCCGCGCAATAACTGTCAACTCAATACCTACTGTTACTGCTACACCGGGTAGCGCAGCAATTTGTACGGGCACTACTACAACCATTGCCGCGGCAGGTGCCAATACTTACTCATGGTCGCCAGCTACAGGATTGAGTGCTACAACAGGCACACCGGTAACTTTCTCTGGCACTACCACAGCTACCTATACGGTAACAGGCACGAGCGCTGCAGGTTGTGTGAGTACAGCTAATACTACTATTACAGTAAATGCATTACCTACCATTGTAGCCAGCGGCGGTGCCACCACTCTTTGTAACGGAGCCTCTACAACAATGGCTGCAACGGGCGGCACTTCCTATTCATGGACACCAGCAGCCGGCCTTAGTGCAACAACAGGCACGCCAGTTACTGCTTCTCCCACCACAACTACCACTTATACGGTAACCGGCATCAACGGCAGTGGCTGTAGCAACACTGCTACAAGAACCATTACCGTTAACGCATTGCCAACCATTGCAACTACCGGCGGTGCTACTTCAATATGTACGGGTTCATCCACTACAATAGGCGCTACAGGCGGCGCTACATATTCCTGGTCACCGACTACTGGCCTGAGCGCAAGCACAGGTACACCTTTAACCGCTACGCCTACAGTAACAACAACATATACAGTAACCGGCGTAAGCGCGGCCGGATGCAGCAATACGGCAACACGCGCTATTACGGTAAATACGTTACCTACTGTTACAACGGGCGGTGGTGCTTCCACCATTTGTAGTGGTACATCTACTACAATGTCTGCCAGTGGTGCATCTACCTATTCATGGTCTCCGGCAACAGGTTTAAGCGCTACTACAGGTACCCCTATCACAGCAACACCAGCTACATCAACAACATATACCGTAACAGGCACCAACGCAGCAGGCTGTACTGGCACAGCAACACGTGCCATCACTGTTAATGCCACGCCTACAGTTACGGCTACTCCAGGCGCAGCTGCTATATGTCTCGGTGCGACAACCACTATCGCTGCAAGTGGTGCCTCAACTTATGTATGGACGCCAGCAATCGGTCTGAGCGCAACAACCGGAGCAACCGTCACCTTCAACAGGACGGTCACAACAACATATACTGTTACCGGAACAAGTGCGGCTGGCTGTAGCAATACTGCCGTAGTTACAATAACAGTGAATGCAATTCCAACAGTTACCACAACTGCAGGTCCAACAACAATTTGTAATGGATCTTCGACAACTATTGCGGCAGCAGGAGCATCTACCTACAACTGGAGCCCTGCAACCGGCCTTAGTGCGAGCACTGGTGCAAACGTAACTTGTACAGCTTCAGCTACTACTACTTACACCGTAACCGGTATAAGTGCGGCCGGCTGTAGCAGCACTGCAACGAGAACAATTACCGTGAATCCGCTACCAACACTCAGTATTGGCGGAGGTGCTACCAGCATTTGTAATGGTTCAACAACAACAATAAGCGTATCGGGTGCCAATACCTACTCATGGACGCCGGCCACTGGCCTTAGCGCGACCACAGGGGCAACAGTTACGTTCAACCGTACAGTTACAACTACGTATTCAGTCACCGGCACCAATACAGCAACCGGTTGCGCCAACCTGGCAACTGCTACAATAACAGTGAACGCGATCCCGACCATAACAGCTACGCCTGTATCTTCTGCTATCTGTATTGGCAGCTCTACGACTATTAACGCTGGCGGCGGAAGCACATATGTTTGGACGCCATCTACCGGCCTTAGTGCAACAACAGGAGCTTCTGTTGTCTGCAACACAACAGCGACACGAACATATACCGTAACAGGTACAAGTGCCGCAGGTTGTAGTAATACAGCAACCACTACCATATCGGTAAACCCTGTACCAACGGTTACGGCAACCGGAGGTGTTACCACAATGTGCGCAGGCTCATCAACCACAATGGCTGCCAGCGGGGCAAACACCTATGTATGGTCACCGGCCACCGGGTTAAATTCATCTACAGCTGCCAGCGTAACATGCACAGCTACGGTCACCACTATATATACTGTAACCGGTACTACCACTGCTACAGGCTGTACCAATACGGCAACAAGAACAGTAACCGTTAATCCTAAACCTACAATTACATTCACAGGTAACAGCGTATGCCGCGGTTCAAGCACAACCGTAACAGCCAGCGGCGCCAACACGTACAGCTGGACACCTGCTACAGGTCTGAGCACAACCACAGGCGCCAGTACCGTATTCAACAGAACAGTAACTACAACTTATTCGGTTACCGGTACCAACACCACTACCGGCTGTGTCAATACGCAATCGGTAACTGTCACCGTTAATGCCATCCCAACAATAACAGCTACTTCCGGCGCAACTGCCATATGCAGAGGCTTGTCCACTACCCTGTCGGCCTCCGGCGGCTCTACTTATTCGTGGTCGCCTACATCAAGCCTGGCGACAACAACCGGCACCCCGGTAACCTGCTCACCAACTGTAACAACAACCTATACCGTAATAGGCACCAGTGCAGCAGGTTGCAGCAACACGGCCACAAGGGCTATTACAGTAAATGCATTACCTACCATCACCGCAGGCGGTGGCGCAACAACCATTTGCCGTGGCGCTTCTACTACTTTAAGCGCAACGGGCGGTACATCCTATTCCTGGTCGCCGTCTACTGGACTGGCAGCGACAACCGGCACGCCAATAACTACCACGCCAACGGTATCAGTTATATACACAGTTACAGGCACCAATGCCAATGGATGTAGCAATACCGCAACGCGCTCTATTACTGTAAATGCGTTACCAACCATCACATTCAGCAGTGCAACAAGTCTTTGCCGCGGATCATCAACAACTATTACAGCCAGCGGTGCAAGCACATACAGTTGGTCGCCCGCAACCAACCTGAGTGCAAGCACAGGAGCTACCGTTACCTTCTCTGGCACGGCAACTGCAACTTATACCGTAACGGGTATAAGCGCAACAGGTTGTACAGGCACGGCAACACGCACAATGACCGTGAACGCCTTACCTACAATTACAACAACAGCTGGTTCTGCTACAATATGTAATGGCAACTCTACAACAATTACAGCAGCAGGTGGCACATCGTACACCTGGAGCCCTGCCACCGGATTGAACTCGACCACTGCAACTACTGTTACCTGTAATACAACTGCCTCAAGAACGTATACGGTGACAGGACGAAATGCCAACGGTTGCACTAACACTGCAACAAGAACCATCACAGTACCGTTCACATCTGTAGCGGTAGGTTCTGCTTCTATCTGCAGTGGCTCATCTACAACAATGACGGCATCCGGTTCCACATCTTACACCTGGTCGCCGGCTACAAGTTTGAGTGCTACAACAGGCGCAACCGTCACCACCAGCACAACCGCAAACAGGACATATACTGTAACAGGTGTTACCGGTACCTGCACTACTACAGCCACACAGGCAATAACGGTAAATGCATTACCTACTGTTACCGTAACAGGTGGAGCTACCACATTATGCCGTGGTACATCTACAACAATAGCAGCCTCTGGAGCAGTAACTTATGCATGGTCTCCAACATCAGGACTTAGCGCATCTACCGGCGCGTCTGTAACTGCATCTCCAACCGTTACCACGGTATATACCGTAACAGGAACAAATGCGGCAGGCTGTAATGCAACAGCCTCGCGTTCACTTACAGTAAACGCACTGCCAACAATTACAACCACTGTTGGTTCAGCAGCAATATGTATTGGTGCATCAACCACCATTGGTGCTACGGGCGGAACAAGCTATTCATGGTCTCCATCAACGGGACTTAACGTAACTACCGGCGCAAACGTAACCGCTTCGCCCACCGTTACAACAACATATACCGTAAGCGGCACCAATGCTAACGGCTGTGTCAATACGGCTACCCGTACCATTACCGTGAATCCACTGCCAACCATCAGCACCTCTGTTGGTGCATCAGCAATCTGTAATGGCTCATCAACTACAATAGGTGCCAGTGGTGCCAGCACCTACACATGGACACCGGCTACAGGACTGAGTGCAACCACAGGAGCTAATGTAACTTGTACCTCCACCACAACAAGAACGTATACTGTTACAGGCACCAGCGCAGCTGGATGTGTAAATACAAACACCCGTACTATATTAGTAAATGCGCTGCCAACTATTGTTACCGGCGGTGCCACATCGCTGTGTACTGGCTCGTCAATTTCTCTTTCAGCCAGTGGCGCGGTAAGCTACAGTTGGACACCAGGCGCATCGCTAAACAGCACTACGGGCACACCTGTACAGGCTTCGCCAACGGTGGCAACAACCTATACGGTAACAGGTACGGATGCCAATGGCTGCGTGAACACAACTACCAAAGCAATAACGGTAAACGCCCTGCCTACAATTACAGCAGGTAGTACTACCACAATAGTATGCTTCGGTAGCGCTACATCACTTACCGCTACCGGTGGCACCACATACTCTTGGTCACCAACTACCGGCCTCAGTGCATCTACCGGAACACCAATAAATTGTATCCCATCAGTTACCACAACATATACGGTAACCGGCACCAATGCAAGTGGTTGTAGCAATACTGCAACGCGCACAATTACAGTAAATCGTGTTTCTGTCAGTGCATCATTAGCATCAACATGTCCGGGCTTTGCCAATACACTTACTGCTTCCGGTGCTACATCTTACACCTGGTCTCCGGCTACTAATCTAAACGCTACGACAGGCGCCAATGTGGTCTCTACACCAACAGTTACACGCACGTACACCGTTACTGGTACAAATGGATCCTGTGTCACTACCGCATCTGTAACTGCTACTGTAAATAGTATACCGACAGTTACCGCCACCGCAAGCCCATCGGCAACAATATGCGCAGGCACCAGCACTACAGTTACCGCAGCAGGCGCCGTAAGCTATACCTGGAGCCCATCGACAGGATTAAGCGCAACAACCGGTACAGCAGTAGTTTGCTCACCAACAACAACTACAACTTACACTATTACCGGCACCAACGCTTCCGGCTGTACAGCGAACGGCACACAGGTAATTACGGTTAATCCATCGCCTACAGTTACAGTAACAGGCGGCACGGTAACGCTATGTAATGGTTCATCTACTACTATATCGTCAGGCGGTGCTACCTCGTACATATGGTCTCCTGGCACTGGCCTCAACACTACTACGGGCGCTCTGGTAACAGCCACCCCAACGGTCACAACTGTTTACACTGTAACAGGCACAAGTGCGGGCTGCTCTGCCAGCAACACACGTACCATTACAGTAGCTAATGTTACGCTTGCTGTAGGTACCGCATCTATATGTAACGGCTTCGCAACAACAATAAGCGCTACAGGTGCTACCAACTACTCATGGTCTCCTTCGGCAGGCCTGAGTGCTACTACTGGTAGCCTGGTAACAGCTACGCCTACTACTACCACAACTTATACGGTAACAGGTACTGGTACGTGTACAAGTAACACGACTCAGCTGATCACTGTCAATCCGATACCAACGGTTACTGCAACTTCAGGCGCGGCTTCACTTTGCGCCGGTTCGTCTACAACGTTGTCATCAACCGGTGGTGTGTCTTATTCGTGGAGCCCGGCAACGGGGCTGTCAGCAACTACCGGCTCCCCTGTAACAGTAACACCATCTGTTACGACAACGTACACTGTAACCGGAACCAGTGCAGCTGGCTGCTCTGCCACCGCCACCCGCGCTATTGCGGTAAATGGTATACCAACGGTAACTGCAGTGCCCGGCAGCGCCAGTGTTTGTACAGGTTCATCTACTACAATACAGGCATCCGGTGCGTTAACGTACAGCTGGTCACCTGCCACAGGTCTTAACGCGACAACTGGTTCGCTGGTTACTGCCACCCCGCTAACAACCACTACTTACACAATTACAGGTACTAATGCAAGCGGATGCACTAACACATCTACTCAAACCATTACTGTAAATACAGTACCGTCAATAACGCTCGGCGCAGGAAGCACCACGCTCTGTGCCGGTAATTCAACAACATTGTCAGCATCAGGCGGCACAACATATACCTGGTTGCCTTCTACCGGGCTTAGCGCTACTACAGGCGCCACTGTAACCGCAACACCTGCCGCTACGATCACCTATACTGTAACAGGTATCAGCGGCTCAGGCTGTAGCAACACTGCTACGCAAACAGTAACGGTCAACCCGCTGCCTTCTATTGTTATCGGTTCAGGTGCTACTACACTTTGTGCCGGCAGTTCAACTACGCTGTCAGCTACGGGAGGTATCGTTTATAGCTGGACACCTGGCGCTGATCTTAGTGCAACAGATGTTGCGGTAGTAACTGCAAACCCGGGTTCAACAACAACATACACTGTAACCGTAACTGATGCGCTGGGTTGTAGCAATACCGCTACACGCACTGTTACTGTTAATGCATTACCGGTGCCGACCTTTACGCTTACACCTGGTCCTGCCATCTGTACAGGAACCGATGTAACATATGCCACTCAATCAGGGCAAACAAGCTATGTTTGGAATGTTCCTGGTACTGCTGGTGTAGACTACTCTATAACAACAGGCGGAATTGGCAGCACCAATAATACTGTAACACTTAAATGGCTGACGGATGGCGATCGTACTGTAGCCATCAATTACAGCAATGCGGCCGGCTGTCCAGGTGCATTTAGCGACAGCTTTACATCAATAGTAAGTTCTATAGCAGCCGTGGCACCTATAACAGGCACTACAGTACTTCCCGTAGGCGGTACCTCTCATCTTGATAACGCTACACCTCTCGGCAGCTGGAGCAGTTCTAACACAGCGGTTGTAACAATAAACTCGTCAGGTGATATCACTGGCCTGGATACGGGTTATACAACGATCTCTTACTCTGTTACTAACTCTTGCGGTACAGCTGTGGCTACCTATACTGTACAAGTACTGCAACGCCAATGGACAGGCGGTGTACCAGGTGTAGAAACAGACTGGACAGTTGCCGACAACTGGCTTGGTGGCGTTCTGCCAGACTCTACCCAGGATATAGTTATACCGGCTTCATCTGTATTCATGCCTGTAGTACCTACCGGCGAAGATGGTGCGGTACGTAACCTTATCATTCAGGATGGTGGTATTGTAACTATACAGGCAGGCGGCACACTCCATGTAAAGGGCAATCTGACAAACAATGGTCGCTTTGATGATAATGGAAGCGTAAAAATGGATGCCTTCGCTACTCAGCATATCAATGGCAATGGTACCATTTCCAACATCGAGATCGCCAACCCTGCAGGGGTATCTGTAGATTCCGGCTCCTTGATGATAGTAGGCTCATGCATCACTGTATCATCAGGTACATTCAACACGCACGATAGCGTTGTGCTCTATTCCGATGAAGACGGCACAGCACGTGTGGGTGTCATATCCGGCACTGGTAGTGTTACCGGTAAAATACAGGCTCAGCAATATATACAGGGCAACTACCGCAGGTACAGAATGTGGAGCCATCCGTTCAATACCGCCATCTCGCCATCTCAGCTACAGCCGTTTATGGATATCACCGGTCCTGGCGGCCTGGGTAACGGATTCACTACTACAACCACAAATGCGCCTTCTGCATTCTGGTACGATACTTATCATGGTAACTCAACCGCTGGTTACGATCCGGGATGGAAACCATTCACCAGCATATTGCCTACAGCTGCAGATACTAACAAAATAGCCCGATACCAGGCCATCCGCCTCTTTATGCGCGGAGATAAGGGCGAAGGACTAACCGGATTGTATTATACGCCGTCCCCTAATACTGTTCAGATGAACGGCGTTATCAACCAGGGACGCCAGGTAGTACATATGAAGAAGGGCGCAAGCGCCAACCAGGACTTCAACCTCCTCGGTAACCCTTACCCATCACCGGTGGATATAGGTACCGTGTTGTACAACGCGCAGCAAACGGGCAACGTTACAGGTGGTGCGTTCTACGTGTTCAATCCATCATTGGGAGCAGGTGGTAATTACCAGGCTATCAATATCGATAGCGCTTCCCCTTATTACCTGCCTGCTAACGCAGCATTCCAGGTACGTGCAATTCACGATAACGACACCCTCGTATTCAATGAATCGGATAAGGCACCGGCAGGTACTTCTTACCTGTTCAGGAAATCAGATGTGACCACTACGATCAACGTATACGACGAGCAGTATCACCCATGGGATGTACTGCATATCCGCTTCAACGAAAATGCTACGGCTGCGGAAGATATTAAGCTGGATGCACAAAAAGTATCTTTCGGCGACTTCAGCTTCTACAGCTTGTCTGATGATGATCAACAGATGGCCATCGATGTCCGTCCGTTCAGCGATACGAAAGTTATACCGTTGGGCATAACCACTACTTACCTCCAGAACTTCATCATCCGTTTCGATCAGGCAGCAGTACCAACTGGCAAACACCTGTTCCTGCACGATAAACTGACCAACAACTATGCTGAAGTAGCCGTGGGCAATGAGTACAAGTTCAGCATCACTAAGAACAAGCAGACACAGGGTAACCGTTTCGAACTCACATCCGTTGGTCCCGACAACACCATAGCCGAGAACCTGAAGGTGAATATGCTACCTAACCCTGCTACTGATAAACTGGTGATAGAACTGACAGGCTTGAACAATACAGCTACCGATATCAATGTCACAGACATGTTAGGTACCGTTGTATTATCAAAACATATCAGCGCTACGCAACAGAGCAAAGTAGAATTGGCGCTCGACAGACTGGCTGCTGGCAACTACATTGTCACAATAACAGCCGGTAAGGATAAGGTGACCAGGAAATTGGTTAAGGATTAATTTGATCAAAGAGTATATTAAGAAGGGCCGCTGCACAGCGGCCCTTCTAGTTTTAAACAGGAAGCAGCGCATCTTGCTCATACAACTCCTTCTGGGCCGAAGGAACAATACCATCTGGTAATACGATAAGAGACACACCACTGCGCTTCCACCAGGTTGCGTTCTTGAGTTTGGCAAAATGAATGACCCCGGTAATATATGTTCGCAACTGGTTACCCCACCACTCTGTAATGCGTTCAAACTGCCCACCCGGGATGTCTATGCCCGCATCTACGCTCACATATATGTGCAGGTAAAAATCATCGCTCAACGATGACGGTGAATAGTTATACAGTTTCTTATACTCGTATTTATAGCGATACCTTAACGCCGACAGATCGCTGATAACTGCCGATGCTGTGGGAAAACCGCCTGCCCCCTTGCCATTAAAGAACTGTCTGTCAGCCAACCCGCTCTCTATCACAACGCCATTATACTCATCCTTTATATGAAAAAGCGGGCTGCTTTTATCTAGGAATTGCGGCAGCACATAAGCCGCTACAGAGCCATCCTCCAGTTTGCCCGCATGCGCCACCAGCTTTATCTCATACCCCTTCTCCTTTGCATACCTGCTGTCGGCTTTATCAATATTACATATACCGGTATGGGTTACCTGGCCCGGATCCGTCACTATACCATAAGCATGCGCAAGGAGTATGGTGAGTTTGTTGGCAGCATCTGTGCCTTGGATGTCCAAAGAAGGGTCGCTCTCTGCAAAGCCCTTTTCCTTCGCCAGTTGCAGCGCATCAGCAAAACATAACCCTTGCTCAGCTATGCGCGTTAGTATGTAATTGGTCGATCCGTTCACAATACCACTAATGCTTTGCAACAGGTCATTATCATAGTATTCTTCCAGGTTACGGATGACCGGTATACTGGCACAACACGCAGCCTCATACAGGAATGGAACATTATGTTGCTCCTGCAATGCCAATAGCTCTCCCAGGTGCTCTGCTATCAACTTCTTATTGGCACTTACCACAGCTTTGCCGCTTTTAAGCGCAGTGGTCACAATAGCATAGGCTGCATCTGCGTCATCTATAAGCTCTACAATAACATTTATGCTATCGTCATTAAGCAGTTCAGCTGCATTGCTGGTAAAAAGGGCGGCAGGTGCGTTACGCTTCTTATCTGCATGTTTGATGCACACTTTGCTTACAGCCGCACTCAGAGATGCATTTTGCTGCAGCACCCTCCACAAGCTCTCGCCTACCACACCAAAGCCAAACAGGCCAATATTCAATTTTATTTGTTCACTCATTATCTGAAATTTTAAAAGGATAAATTATTCGAGATCCGGGCGTTCCTCGTCATATCGGTTAATACAAAATAGCTTCTTGCTGTACCGAATACTTGTGTTGACCTGTCTTACGCAAAGCTTGCTCCAGGTCGGCTATCAGGTCGGCCACATCTTCAAGCCCCACGCTCAGTCGCACAAGGCTATCAGCTACACCCGCTTCCCTGCGCTTTTCCGCAGGTATGCTCTTATGGGTCATCGTTGCAGGGTGGCATACAAGACTCTTTACACCACCAAGGCTCTCTGCAAGCTTAAACAGCTGTGTACTACACACCAATTGTTTAGCGGACTCGGCCGTATCACTTTTTAAAACAAACGACACAACTCCACCACCCGCGCCCTGCTGTCGCAATGCCACATCGTGATTGTGATGTTCTGCTAATCCGGGGTAATAGACTTGCTCAACTGCCTCATGCCCTTGAAGGTAGCGTGCTACCTCCAAAGCATTACGGCTATGTTCTGCTACGCGCAGATGCAGTGTTTCTATACCACGTATCACCAGCCAGCTATCATGCGGGGCAAGGATAGCCCCGCTGGCATTCTGTATGAATTTTATCTCACTGCCCAGCTCGTCTGTTGCTGTCACTACAAGCCCTGCAATAAGGTCGCTATGGCCACCCAGGTACTTGGTAGCACTATGCACTACTATATCAGCGCCAAGGTCTATCGGTTGCTGCAACGCTGGCGAAGCAAACGTATTATCCACACACAACAGCGATCCGTTGGCATGCGCGATCTGTGCTATTGCTTTTATATCGCTTATCTTAAGCGTGGGGTTGGTGGGTGTTTCCAGCCATACCAACCTTGTCTTTGGTGTTATAGCTGCGGTAACGTTACTGGCATCCGTAGTATCAACATAATTCACCGTAATACCAAACTTGCGGTAAACGTGGGTGAACAGCCTGAATGCACCTCCATAAATATCATCTACTGCCAGTATCTCATCACCACTCTGCAATAGCTTTACTACGGCATCTATTGCCGCCAGGCCGCTGGCAAAAGCAAAGCCTGCAGCACCGTGCTCCAGCTCAGCAATTACATTTTCAAGTACTGCCCTGGTGGGATTGTTGCTGCGGGCATAGTCATACCCCTTGTGCTCGCCCGGCGCGTCTTGCACAAAGGTGGATGTCTGGTAAATAGGCACCGAAATGGAACCTGTTAATGGATCTACCGGAATGCTGTGGATCAGTTGTGTTGTCTTGCTCATCTTCGTTGGTTTTTATGATTAAAAAATATTCTAAATATTTAATGATCACTTACCACGAAGTACCGGGAGCACATTCACTGCAGCTACACGTAGCCGCAATAAAAAAGCGCTCCCGATAAATCAGGAGCGCTTTAGTTTATTTCAATTCCGCGTGCACGGAAGATCTATCTGCTAAAAGACATCTTGACTTATCTTTCCTTTGTTGCCAAAGGATGGAATTAGCACCGTTTTCCGGTCTTGCGACTCGGAGTGGTTGCTAAGGTTTCGCAGGGCCATAACCCTCCACCTTTCTTGATAAGCGATCTTAATAAAGAACTGTTGCAAAGGTATAGCCAGCATTTTCAATTTTCCAAAAATATTTTTTAGAATAAGCTAAAAACCTTTATTGGTGGGCATTTCACGATATCACTATCACGCCAAAAATGTACTATCCTTTAAGATCAGGCGCTGTTAAAACTTAAAGTTATACGTCACACTCGGCAACAGCGGTAGTATATATACCTCCTTTATTTTCAGCGATATGGAGTTGGTATTAGTGCCCTGGTCTACCTTATCTATATACAGGAAATAAGGATTGGCATGATTGTAAATATTGTAAACAGAGAATGTCCAGCTACCCTGCCATTTATGTGGCTTTGAATGCTGCGGAGTAAGTGTTGCAGACACATCAAGACGATGATATGCAGGCAGACGGTACGAATTGGTTGTACTGTATTGCTCCATCAATGTACCGCCTAAAAAGTAGTAGGCTGTAGGCAGTGTGATCGCATTGCCCGTGCCATAAATGAACACAGACGAGAACGTCCATTTCTTGCTCAGTTCATAGGTACCAACAAGCGAAATATCATGGCGCCTGTCATACTTCGCCGGGAATGTATTTCCATTGTTCAGCAACGCAAATTTTTGATTCGTCCACGATAAGGTATAACCTATCCAACCAGTGAATTTACCCTGTGTCTTGTTGATAAAGAACTCTGCTCCATAAGCCGTACCAGTACCAAATACATAAGACAGTTCCGGGTCGGCTAGCGAGTTAGGTGTGTAGCCTTCCTTATATTGCACCTGGTTCTTCATCTCTTTATAGTAAACCTCTACCGATGTCTCGATCTTATTATCCATAAAATTGCGGAAGTACCCTGCCGAGTATTGCCACGCATTCTGCGGTTTTACAATAAACGTGCTGGGTGCCCATGTATCTATCGGCAACGTGCTGCCGTTGTTGGTTACCAGGTGCAGGTACTGGTAAGTTTTGGCTGCACTGGCTTTTACCGACGAATTATCATTAATAGTGTAACGAATATTCAACCGCGGCTCCAGGCCATCATATGCCTTAACCAGCTTGCCTGCAGTATACTTGGCACTGTCCGTTTTATTACCGTTCGCATCAATTGTATAAGCAGTATATGGCCCCACCTGCCCGAACCATGTATACCTTAGCCCTGCATTTATCTTTATCTTGTCCGTCAGGTCAAAGTCATCCAGTATATACGCACCTGCCTCATGCACATACTTGATCAGTGCATTGTTTGGCTCCAGCTTTATGGTGTCCGATGCTCCCGATACCTGGTTAGGGATGAACGTGTGATTGGTGTACACTATGCCCGCCTTAAAATGATGATTGAAGCTTGAGTAGTAATCCAGGTCACTCTTCAGGTTATAATCTTTTACACCCGATGCTATCTTAACACCAAACACACTGTTACCACCTGTTCCCTGCTGAAAGCTGGACGAGAAATCATAACTGTTATAAACGGCTGTGGTATTGAGGAACAGCTTATCTGTAAACACATGGTTCCACCTCAGTGTACCCGTTATATTGCCCCACGGTATCTTGGCTTTAAAGCTTCCATTCGGGCTGGCAAACTTAAACTGATCCAACCCTACATAACCACTCAGGAACACCCTGTTCTTGTCATTAAAACGATAGTTGGCTTTCAGGTTGGCATCATAAAAATAGTAACCTGTATTCTTTAGTCTATCTGTAAATGGCTTCAGCAATACATCAATATAGGTGCGTCGTGCAGCCAGCATAAAAGAACCTTTATTTTTCTTCAAAGGCCCTTCCAGCGTGAACCTCGAGGCAATTAGCCCTATACCACCCTGCCCGTGAAACTCTTTATTGTTGCCTTCCTTCATAGTAACATCTACTACCGATGACAGCCTGCCACCATAGTTAGCCGGAGCGCCGCCCTTTACTAACGTCACGTCTTTGATAGCATCTGAATTGAACACAGAAAAGAAACCGAATAAGTGCCCGGTGTTGTATATCACCGCATCATCCAGCATTACCAGGTTCTGGTCTGGCCCGCCACCACGCACGTAAAACCCGGAATTACCATCACCCGCCGATTGCACACCCGGTAATAGTTGTATCGTTTTTAAAACATCCACCTCCCCAAACACCACCGGTAGCTTATTGATCTGCGCTATAGACAGTGTCACAGTGCCCATCTCCGTATTCTTCACGTTGGCATTCTTGCGCCCTGCCGTTATCTCTACCTCCTTCATCATGGTAGCATTACGCATCTCAGCATTATAGGTCTTGCTGGTCGATAGGTCCATCTTTATGGTTTGGGTATGGTAACCTACAAACGAATAAATGACCGTATACGTGCCCGGGGGCACCGACACTGAATAAAAGCCATACACATTTGCCTGTGCGCCTACATTAGCCTCTTTAATGTACACAGTACCGCCCAGCAGCGACTCGCCCGATGCAGAGTCCCGCATATAGCCGCTTAAGGATACTTTTTGCGCAAAGACAATGACAGGAAGAATAACAAGAACAAGAAGTATTTTAAAAAAACGTTGCATTAGAAAAATAAGTTACTACTACTGAATAAATATGAACTTAACCGGTTATAAAGAATCCTGCACCTCTCCGCATTCCAGCATCTTCTTCCCGAAATATGGGTTTCTAATTTCGTCCTCATCACTCAGCCAATAAGCGCCTTTGTTGTTAAATGCCATGGGGCAAAACTGCTTGTAGGCACCAGAGTTCTTTGCAGATACCGCTTTCAATAGCGAATACATGTCAGCAGAGATCTGCGCAAAAACCAGTCGCTGGCGCTCGCAACTCAGGTCGCTGATGCCTGCCATTATGCTGCATTGTTTGGTAATATCATCAAAATACTGGTCAAGCTCAACGGCATACTTACCATCAGTTCTGGATAAGGATGTATCTGCCATAGTAACAGCAACATTCAATTGGGTACTCGCGTCACCCACCTTCAGCGCATCTGTTGCTACTAAGGCATTTTTCAACTCGTAATATTTGGTTAGCAACCCCAGCACACGATCTGTTCCCGCAGCCGATAAAATGCTGGAGACATTGGCCTTTTTCACAGGGACTTTGGGACTGTTGCAGGCAGCAAGTGTCAATAACACAAAGAATAACAAGTAGGTGCGCATGTATGCAGATTTTTACGCTGCAAAAATACAATGTATAGCGCTTTACAATCGTGTTAATTATATTGTATTTATCGGGATGATGCCTTTCTGTTTTCTGTTCCCTGTACCGCTCACTATCGCTTTTCACCTACATTTGTATCAAACTACTCAAAAATCAAGAAAATGAAACATGTAAAATTATCGCTGACCGCACTTTCAGTATTTGTAAGCTGCGCGGCATTTGCCCAAACGGCCGATGAGGTGATCAGCAAGCATATCGAAGCTATTGGCGGCGCAAAAGCATGGGATAAAGTAAAAACCATTAAGCTGCTGGGCTCCACCTCTGCGCAAGGTACCGAAATAGAGATGAACAAGACCTTCATAAATGGCAAGGCTTCACGTATGGACATCAGCGCAATGGGCATGAAGGGCTATATGATATTTACCACAACAAAAGGCTGGTCTTACCTGCCGTTCATGGGCCAGACAGACCCTATCGAGATACCGGGCGATGCCATGAAATCAGTTGTTGACGAGTACGACTTCAAAAGCGCACAGGTAGCCAGCAAGGCCCTGATAGCCAGCGCTACGATCGATGGCAACGACACCATCGATAACAAGCCTTGCATCAAGGTGAAGGTCACAGACAAATTGGGTAACACAAAAGAGTGCTATTTCGATGCTACAACTTATTACCTGCTGAAAACCGAACAGTCTGTTAAGATCCAGGATCAACAGCAGGAAATGGCTTACACTTACAGCAATCACAAAAAACAAGCTGATGGTATTGTTGTGCCAATGACCATCTCGCAAATGCAAGGCGACTGGAATATCAAAACCGTTGAGGTGAACAAAACCGTTGACGACAAAATATTCGCTCCGGAAAAGAAAAAATGATCCTGAAATATCTTTAGTAATGGAGGCAGCCACATGACTGCCTTCATTATTTATAAGCGCTTTTCAAACGAATCCCGACGTACCATCACATAACGATAATTATCTATTAACATAGTTTTAAGTAATCGACTACTAACACGTGCATACATTTGCCCGTCAAATAAACAAATAACAAACAAAATGAAAAAATTTTTACTTTTCTCTCTTGCTACCTCTGTAGCTCTATCTTCCTTCGCGGGTAAGAAAACTTCTGGCTTCAAGGCGGTGGCACAAGAGCCGCATGCTGTAGCTAAAACAACCAACACTGGCGACACTGTAGTTCTGGCGCACATACTGTCTACAGACACTATCAATATCTACCTGGCTGGTACAGATAGTGGTTATGTTACTGGTACTGATGCTTATGGCGACAAAGGCTACGCTGAGCGCTATGATGCTACCGATACTTTCTATTCAGTGATAGGCATTGTTGCGCGCTTCACTGGTACTGTTAACCCGGCTACGACTAAGACGGTTACTTTCAACGCATGGAGCGTAGGCGCTCAGACCCTGGATACTCGTTATGCAAGCGGTCACATATACAACAGCGGTTTCCCTGCTACAAGCCTGGCATCTGTTGTCGTTCCTATTACAGCTCTGGGTATCGGTTCAGGTACTGCTGCTGACACTACTAAAGCATTCTTTTTCCCTACAGCAACTGCTGCTAACCTGCGTAGCTTCTTCGTAGGTTACACTATCAACTACACCTTCGCAGGCCTTGCTGGCGATACTATCGGCGTAGTAAACACTAAGGATGGCGAAAGGCACATTGCTTACACTACTATCTCTGGCGCAGACACGATCCTGAACAATGTCAACGCTACAATGTACGATGACAACACATGGCACGATAACGCTTTCGATAACTTCGGCATAGGTAACCACCTGTTCCTGTTTGCTATCGTTAAGCTGGGTGGCCCTACAGCAATAAACGGTGTAACAAAGAACAACTTCACACTGTATGGCAACTACCCTAACCCTGCAACAAACGAAACTAACATCAAGTTTGCTGTAGCTCAGGCAACAGAAGTTACTATCTCTGTAACTGATATGGCTGGCCGCACAGTTAAAACTATGAAGCAGAATTGCGCTGCTGGTACACACACAGTTCCTGTTAATACTTCAGATCTGGCTTCAGGTGAATATCTGTACCTGGTGAACACAGCTGAAGGCGACGGTTTCGCAAGCAAGTTCACAATTGCTAAGTAATTACACGGCTCCGGCCAACACAATATCACGAAGCTGCCCCCAACCGGGGCAGCTTCTTTTTTAGTCACCATCCTTCTTCAGCATCTTCAGCTCCGCAACTATTATATAGCTTACTATCACCAAAAATGCCCACGAGCTGATCTTTTGGTAATTCACCATCTGCCAGCTACTATGCTGGTAAGTATATTTCCACGCGCCTAATAGAGTTGCAATATTCTCCGCCAGCCATATAAAGAAGCCTATCAACAGGAACGATACGATAACCGGCATGCGGTATGCTTTCTTTTCTATATGAAATACCACCCACGCCTTGCGGAATAGCACACATACAAATACACCAATTACATAACGCACGTCATGCACATAGTGATTGGTAAAGAAATTCAGGTAGATCAGTGCCCCGGCTATACGGACCGGTATATGGTGCGGCCAGTCGATCATTCGAAGGTCAAACCGCCGCCACGCCTGGCACATATAGCTGGCAACACTGGCATACATAAAACCGCTGTATAGTGGCACGCCCGCAAATTTGGTATACGCATCCTCCGGGTAACTCCATGAACCTACATGCACTTTGAACAGTTCCATCACCAACCCCAGGATATGAAAGATAAAGATCACCTTCACCTCGTCCTTGCTCTCAAGTCCCGATAGATAAAGCACCGCCTGCGCAACAACGCACACCAGCAACATAAAGTCATACCTCGGCAAAAAATGTACGTAGTGCGATAGCGCCAGCGACGAGAATACAATAACAGGAAAAACGCAGGATAGTGCCTCCTGCCAGCCAAACACCAGGAATGCTCTGATACGTTGGTTCATAAGTGCGTGTTGCAAATATCTGTTATATGCTCAAGATAAGGCGATAAATACAGATTAATTAATGGCCACCTGCTAAAAACAAAAAGCTGGCCTAAGCCAGCTTTTCAATATCATTATTTATCGATCTATTATTTTACCATCTTTATCGATGCTCGGTTGTTACCTGCGGCATCGGTTACCTGCAACACATACACACCCTTGGCCAGGTCGCCGGTGGTAAACGTCTGCGCACCATCCGTATCTACTATCCATGCAGTGGTCATCGCACGGCCCACCATATCATACAGGCATACCCTATCATTCTTGCGCAGGTCTGTTACAGTAATGTCGCCTTCAAACGGATTAGGGAATACTTCTGGCTGTGCAGCAAGCGGATCGTTACCCACACTCACGGTCGATGTATATACTTTCCTTACCCTTTGGTTGTTCACATCGCAGATAAAGATGTTGTTGAACGAATCAACCGCAATACCGTAAGGGTGGAACAGGTTAGCACCCAGCGGGCCGCCAAGATCTCCGCCAAAACCAGGGAAGCCGTTACCAACTACGGTATTGATGATACCAGTCGCAGCTTCTACTTCACGGATAACGTTATTGTAAGAATCAGAGATATACACGTTACCTGCTGTATCTACAGCAACACCTGTAGGATAATTGAATGATGCATTGATCGCAAGGCCATTGTCGCCGCTGTAAGCAAAAGCACCATCACCGGCAAATGTCGACATCTGGCCGGCAGCATCCACCATACGCACTACGTTATTATTATGGTCGGCAATGTAAAACGCACCCGAGTTAGTTACAGCCACGGCAAATGGAGAGTCCAGGCGGGCAACCGTTGCCGGCAGGCCATCACCCATGTAGCCCGCAGTACCATCACCTGCTACGGTGGTCACCTTGCCAAAAGTATCTATCATACGTACCACGTGGTTACCCGCGTCAGCTACATACAAGTTGCCTTTCTTATCGCAAGCCAGGCCAAACGGAGAATTGAACGTGGCCAGTGTTGCTGCGCCGTTGTCTCCTGTATAACCTTGCACACCCGTACCTGCATAAGTGCTGATGATGTTCAGCGCATTCACCTTACGGATCACATGGTGCATATTGTCCGATATGTACACGTTGCCACGGAAGTCGCAGGCTACACCCTTGGGGTTTACCTGTGCATTGGTAGCGGCCGTTCCATTGCCATTATTGCCCGATATACCGTTACCGGCAAACGTTACAATATTGTTGTTGTATTTTTTGATCTTCCTTACACGGAAGTTATAATAATCAACTATGTATATATTTCCTGCATTGTCAAGTGCTATGTTCTGCGGGCCGTTCAGCGTACCGCCGCTGGCATAGTAGCCATCGCCGCCATAACCGCCAACACCACCGGTGCCGGTAATGGTCATTATCTTACGGTACTGGGCATCCGCATGAAAAGAAAAAGCAGAAAGGGCACAGAAAAAGAGTGAAAATACGCGCTTCATAAGTATTCTTTGGTCAAATGTAATGTAATAAGGGTATATTTCAAAAGGCCCTTATCAACAATTTCCACATTGCATTATTCCGGCATTAGTGTAGTGCCGCCCGAACC
>CANGNA010000067.1 GCA_947455215.1 Chitinophagaceae bacterium | reverse complement strand
CTGTTTCTCCGCTCTCCTTCAGCTGTCGCTCCCGCACTCTCATTTGTGTCGCTCTCGCTCTGTTTCTCCGCTCTCCTTCAGCTGTCGCTCCCGCACTCTCATTTGTGTCGCTCTCGCTCTGTTTCCCCGCTCTCCTTCAGCTGTCGCTCCCGCACTCTCATTTGTGCCGCTCTCGCTCTGTTTCCCGCTCTCATCCTGTTATAGGTCTTAACAATTGCCCTATAGTTGCATTGCCCTATTTTGATGTACATTTGTAACTATAAACAGCTGTTTATGACCATATATTCTTTTCAACAGCATTTCGACGATAAGATCGACAGCGAAGTATCTATTGAACCGCGCGACTGGATGCCGGATGATTACCGTAAAACGCTCATCCGCCAGATATCGCAACACGCCCACAGCGAGATAATAGGCATGTTGCCCGAAGGTAACTGGATAAGCCGTGCCCCAACATTGCGCCGTAAGGCCGTATTGATGGCTAAGGTGCAGGATGAGGCAGGCCATGGCTTATACCTGTACAGCGCTGCGGAGACGCTTGGTGTTACCCGCGACGAGCTCTATGAGCAACTGCACAGTGGTAAGGCTAAATATTCATCTATCTTCAACTACCCAACGCTTACATGGGCCGATATGGGTGCCATTGGCTGGCTGGTAGATGGTGCCGCCATTATGAACCAGGTGCCTTTATGCCGTACATCTTATGGTCCGTATGCCCGAGCTATGGTGCGTGTGTGTAAGGAAGAGAGTTTCCACCAGCGCCAGGGTTTCGAGATCATGCTTTCCTTGTCGAAAGGCAGCGAGGTACAGCGCAAAATGGCACAGGATGCATTCAACCGCTGGTGGTGGCCATCGCTCATGATGTTTGGCCCGCCGGATGCCGAAAGCCCGAACACCGAAAAAAGCGTGAGGTGGCGCATCAAGCGCTTCACAAACGACGAGCTTCGCCAGAAATTTGTAGACGTAACGGTAGAGCAGGCCAAAGTATTAGGCCTGGAGATGCCGGATAAAGACATAAAGTGGAATGAGGAACGCGGCCATTACGATTTTGGCAAGATCAATTGGGAAGAGTTCTACAATGTGGTAAAAGGCAATGGCCCGTGCAATAAGCAGCGCCTGGAGGCCCGCAAGTCCGCATGGGAAAAAGGCCAGTGGGTACGCGATGCCGCAACTGCCTATTCCGAAAAGCGCAAAGCCCGCAAAGAAGGGGCCGCCAAAGCTGCATAAAAGACGCGGTCATTGCAAGGGGGGTATACAGGATCCCCGATCATTACCGAATGACAGCAACCACCACATAGTGTCACACTGAGCCTGTCGAAGTGCGACACGGACATGGTCTCTGCCATGTGTAGGAACAAAGCGATCGCACATCGGAACAGGTTCGTTTCGGAAACAGCAGGTAGAGACGCAATATTTTGCGTCTCCACACCAGCCAGGCAAGAATGAACAAAAAGTCGGTAAGCACGCTTACGACTTATTACTTACTACTTACGACTTTAAAAAATGACAAATAAGAACGAATGGCCTCTGTGGGAGGTATTTATACGCAGCAAGGCAGGTTTGGATCACAAACATGCCGGTAGCCTGCATGCTGCTGATGCGGAAATGGCAATAGAAAATGCCCGCGACGTGTATACCCGCAGGCAGGAGGGTATAAGTATCTGGGTTGTGGAAAGTCAGAATATACACGCTTCAGATCCTTCCCAAAGCGAATCGATGTATGATCCGGCCAACGATAAAATATACCGCCATCCAACATTTTATAATCTCCCCGATGAGGTAAAGTATATGTAAAGTAAATAGCCTGCGTTCAATAAACGCAGGCTATTTTACATGCCCGTTTTTTTAGGTCGGGCAGTTATTTTGTTTTTGATTAGTTTATCCCGGGCATTGTCCGTTGCTCAGGCCACTTGTTTCTGGCCGTGATGGTCGATAACAGTATAAGTGTAGCTGACCACATTGCCGCCGGCATCTTCTTTAAATGTTATCTCCACTTCTTCGGGCTTAAAAAAGTCTGTTACTTTTTCCCACAACCGTACCAGTGTTGTTTTCTGTACTTGTTTACCCGCGCTGTTTTTCCCTGTCTTCATAGCCTGCACCGTTTAATTCACGATAAAATAATAGTAAAATAATGCCATTGATTCGATTGTAGGTATATTCTATCGGTTTTTACGGGTATGTCCCTAAGGTTTTGTTCAAAATTAGGTCACATTAATTTAATAAACTGCAATCGGTATGTTAAGTTTCCCAAGGATTTTTCCACACCTGTTTGTATAACGTAATATTTTGTCGAAATATTTTTTGGTTGCAATTAAAATATTTACATACCTTTGCACTCCCAAATTTTCCGGCTATTCTGGGTTTCAGAATATCCAAAATTGCTGCCGGAAGATGGGATATTTTTTAATTTAAAAAACATTATGGCAACACAAAACAACCTTCAGGATTACGAGCTGATGGTCATCTTTACGCCGGTGTTATCCGAAGATGATTTCAAAGTCGCTCAGAAGAAATTCAATGACCTCATCGTTGCAAACGGTGGCGAAATTGGTCAGCAGCACCCTTGGGGCCTCCGCTCCCTGGCTTACCCGATAGCTAAGAAAACTACCGGTCTTTATTATGTAGTTGAGTTCAAAGCTCCTGCAGAAGTTAATGCTAAGCTGGAAGTGCAGATGAACCGTGACGAATCAGTTATGCGTCACATGATCACCCGCCTGGATAAATATGCTGTAGCATATAACAACAGGAAGCGTAACAAGGCTGAAGAAACAGTTTCTCAAAATTAATCCCTGAAAGAAAATGGCAAAACAAAACGAAATAAAGTTCCTGACTTCCACCCGTGTAGAAAAGCGCCAGAAGAAATACTGTCGTTTCAAGAAGATGGGTATCCGTTACATCGATTATAAGGACGCGGAGTTTTTGAAAAAGTTCCTTAATGAGCAAGGCCGCATGCTGCCACGCCGTATTACCGGCAACTCATTAAAGTTTCAGCGCAAAGTAGCGCAGGCGATAAAGAAGGCACGCCAGATGGCTATCCTGCCTTATGTTACTGACCTTTTAAAATAAAACAAGACAATGCAGATCATTCTTATAAAAGACGTTGACAACCTGGGTGCAGCCCACGAACTGGTTGAAGTAAAGCCGGGATACGCCCGCAATTACCTCATCCCTCAGAAATATGCAATCGAAGCTAGCGGCTCTAACATGAAGGTTATGGAAGAGCGCCGCAAGCAACTGCAGAAGAAGGAAGACAAGCTGATGGCACAGATAGCTAATGTTACCGAAGTACTGAAGGCAGCTCCTATCAAGGTAGGCGCTAAGATCGGTGTTAGCGGCAAAATATTCGGCTCTGTTACAGCTATCCAGCTGGCACGCGCTATCCGCGAGCAGAAAGGCTACGAGATCGACCGCCGTCGTATCACTGTTCTTGATGAAGTGAAAGAAGCAGGTACCCACAAGGCCAGCATCGACTTCGGTAAAGAAAACGTAGTTGAAATTGAATTTGAAGTAGTAGGCGAATAATCTCCCCGCTATCAAAATAAAGGCTATAGATGTGGCACACCTCCAAGGTGTGCCACATCTTTTTATATTTATGCCTAACACCTCGTCGGCGGTTTTTCTAGTCATGGAACTCGTCTGCGATTGTATCGCGGATGCCAGGGCGTGGCGTTTGTAACGCCAGTAAGCACTAACTTTAGTTTGCGATGAACCTCAGAAATATTCTGTCAAAAAGTAGTACACAAGCAGGTGACGGTTCTTTCAGAGACTACGGTTGCTAAGCTCTTTAATAAGTACACCCGTTCCGACATTGGCTCTGAAGCGGAGAAAATGAAATATGCTAATCAGGTGAATGGTCTTGTAGCAAAATTCATCAGGCTTGACTATAACGATGAACTACAGGCAGAAATGCTGGTAATGGAGCGTATCTACCCGATAGACTACAGGGCATACGAGGTAGAACGCCGTGAACTGTGGTGGGAAGTATTTGAGCACGAATTACAGCAATTACACCTCGCCGGATTCGTTCACAGGGACATAAAAAGACCTTCAAACCTTACCGGCCTCGCATTCGACAATATCTTATTATCTAATGAAGGTTTGCGACTGATAGATGTCGGTATATCTGCACTCAAAACGCAGGTTGGTGATAACTTATTCAATAAATATCTTGATGTAGAGCGACAGGAAATGAAGGAGTTCAAAGAATATTTCCTGAACAGGTAAAAGTTGTATCACAAGCTGAACGGATCAATGGTCAATAGTCCGGGCACGCCATAAAAATCACTATCATTGGTAATAAGCGTAAGGCCATGAATTATGGCAGTGGCAGCAATAATAGCATCAGGTGTTTTTATTTTACGTTGCCTCCGGATATTTACGCATTGCATAACAATAGCAGGAGTAATATTGAGGATGTTTGATTCAGAAACAAATTGGGTAACAATTTTTTCCTTTTGCTTATCCTTATGTATCCAGGATAAAGCTTTAATTTCAGTGATGACAGAAATATTGGGTATCTGGTCAATTACGTCATCTATAAAAGTCATTCCTTTTTCGGTATAACTTTCAGAAAAATAATTGGAGACAACATTGTTATCTATCAGATATTTTTCCATTCGCCCCTCATAGTTGCAGTGTGATCCATAAAACTCTTCGCATCTTCCTTGGTAAATACACCTCTGTATTTACCACGTGTTTTCTGTGTATCACTTTGCGGCTCATCTTTCAAAATCCTTAAAACATTTAGTTTTTCAAGATCTTGCAAAAGATGTAACCCATATTCATTGTCTATCTCCACCGTTAACACTTGCATGTTGCCATATTTAATAATACAAATTTATCTTTTTCTCGCTTTCAATGATGTTAATCTTCATTCGATCGTTTCAGGCTAATGACACTTAAAGTGTTCAAAGGGCTCTTTGCAGCTATTGCACTTATATAGTGCCTTGCACGATGTAGGCCCGTACCGGCTCACCAGTTCCGTATCTTCAGAGTCGCAGCGCGGGCAGGTTATGCCTTCTTCTTCAAATAATCCCAGCGACGAGAATGCCTTACGGTTGGGTGGGGCTATGCCATATTCCTTCAATTTGCGTTTACCATCCTCTGTCATCCAATCCGTAGTCCAGGCAGGGCTTAATTGCATATCTACGGCAACGTTTTTTACACCATGCCCTGCCAATGCCATGCGTATGCTTATGGAGATCACATCCATGGCCGGGCAGCCGCTATAAGTAGGGGTGATGGTAATTGCTACCTTATCCTCTTCAACAACCACTCTGCGCACAATACCCAGGTCCAGGATAGACAGTGCAGGTACTTCCGGGTCTTTTACATCCGTCAGCCAATCCCAAACCTGTTGTTCTGTTATGATCACTATTACCTGTTTTTTAAAAAATGATTATTGGCCATGCCGTGGCCAATAATAAGCGCGGTCGCCGGGCGTAGCATTAACTCATCTACCGCCATAAAAGGCTCCTCTGCAAAGTTAAGCATCCGGCACCGCACGCGTTTTACAGAAGAATCTATAGGGAAATAGGCACTGCACCGTAGCCACACATCAATTGACGTTTGTCCCATGGGCCCACTAGCTTCGTTATCCGTGCTTTCAATAGTGGAAGCATCCACCGTCCTTATTACGGCTCCCTTATCGTTTATCAGTTCCAGCACGCATTTTGGGCTTCTATAGTCGTTCGCAGGTACATGAAACCAGCACGAGAATTCATACTGTTGCTTGTCTATGGCCGGCACAACCGGCACATCGCATACAATATCACCCATTGCTTTGGAATACGCCAAAGCGCCCGTACCGAATGGCGTAGCATTGTAATTGCTTTCATCGTAGTGATTCACAAACCACGTCCCCCCGTTGGCAGCTATACATGTATCTTTCCCCGGCGGCAATGCCCGCGCTATAGCCCTTGCAGCCAACTGTAGCTTAAGATCATTGGCCTGCAGCACCTGCGGATCTACCCCATACACAGTACAATGCAGATAATGGCCCAGGTATACAGCATTCGTTAGCAGGTACTGCTGGTCAGGGTCCAGCTCGACTCCATCTGTTTTCAGGGCCAGTAATAGCTTGCTGCTATCCATTTCCCGCAATGTTGGTTTATCTGTATATGGCCCGCCCGCTATTTTTACCTGCTTAAAGGTCTGCCCCCACGATGATCGGGATAGCATAATGTCCATTATCGGCAGGTGCAGCTGTAGGCCTGCTTTTACACCCATAGCTACGCTCCACGCGCTGATATTTTCATCGCTGCACACCCATAGCTTTTCGGATCCTGTAGCAAAGAAGGGTAACACCAGTATGCCCTGGAAGTCGCCTGCCCTAAGGTGATGTTCTGCTAGCAGTTGCTCCCAGTTTTTATCGTTCCTAGAGGTGAAGATGTCGTAGTTGCTATAACCACCTTTTACTACCTCATGCGTATGCATGGTGTAGCCGGTGGCCTCTATCGTCCATATAGCTAAAGCACAGCCAACAATGCCGTAAGCTAAGCTCTTCTTTTGTTGCGCCATATAGCGCTCATACAGTCTGCTAATGACAACGGCAGCATATATGGTAACAATGTAATAGTATATCCAGCTAAACCTGCCCAATGTGCGGAACTGCCGCAGTGCAGATGCATATTTCAACAGCCACGCCATGCCCCACGTAAAGGGGGCACCGGCGCCCAGTAGCAATGCCAGCAGCGCCATAAGGAGGAAAACTGCCGGGAAGGGACTCCCGATGTTTTTTATTCTGCCCGATAGTATCGATAACAGAGATACAAGCACTGCTACTATGGCGACTAAGCCCACATATGTAAATCCCTCGCCACCATAGCTTATCTTACTAAAATGGCTATGCTCCTTTACAAACGCCCACAGCGGAGAATAGCCCGAGCTAAAAATATCCTTGATGTGCGTAACATGGTCCAGCACACCATAGGGTACTGCCGGCCTGTCAGTAACTTGGTCTGTAGCTTTCATGAACAGGCCAAATACCACCATCACCAGCCCGCTGGCTATTATAGGCGGTATAATGTGCCTTATCCTGGCTGTAAACGCACCCTTGCCTGTCGCCAGGTAGCCCACGCTGTAGAATGCGGCCCAAATAAGCCCTACAGCGCCATAATAGGGGTGCAGGAATACGGTAAAGCAGCCCATCAGCCACATATACACGCAATACTTCAGCTTAGGCCATAAAAAGGATCTTTTTTGGTCGGTGTGTTCATTATCCCCGCGCAACGGCGCAGACATCAGTACTCCCTCTTCCTTTAGGAGAGGGCCGGGGTGAGGTTCTGTGGCGTTGTATTTCAATGTCCAGTAAAACAGCATGGGCAGTAAGCAGCAAAAAGACAATGCATAGTGGGCCGAAAGCCGCAATACCTGCGGACTGCACGCTATGATAAGCCCGGCAAACAGCATAGCCAATACAGGTGCTACCCCGAAATGCCGGAGTAGCCTATAACAATACACTATCGCCAGTACATAACTGGCCGATATGAACCACCACATGATCGCAAGTGCGGTAGGCATATCAGGATGCAGGTAGCTAAGCGGAACGGACAGTATGGGTTGGGCATCGGTATAGACTATATGTTCGCCATAAGGATAATTCATACCGCCAAAGTGCAGGCCCTTCTCGTACAATACATGATACAAAAAGGTAAACATGTTCTTACCGCCATCGGCACCCAGTTCCGGCATTACATGCCATGGCTGTGTAACTATGCCCGATAGTAAGAGCACGGTGAGCACAACGGCAAATACCGTTGCTATCAGCAGCCATTTTCGTTCACTAAGGTTGTTCATCAGGTCTCTTGCCCAGCAGCGATATAAAGTTCGCCAATTCAGGTAGTAATATACGATAGTTCATCTTGCGGAAGTGTACATCCTCGTTCAGCGCCACAGGTATGGCCTGCATGCTGTATTTTTTGCTACGGTAGCAATTGCGGATGAATTCCAGGTCGAACAGGTAGCGGTCGATAGTTGTTTTCAGGAACAGTGGTGCCACTTGGCTTCGAAACCCCTTCAGTCCGCACTGTGTATCTGTTACCGGCAGCGACAAAAATGTTTTGATCATGGCGCGCAGTAATTGCGATATGGCCTTGCGCACAGGAGGGATATGGCTGTAATAACTTTCGTTCTTTACGCCAATAGCTACGTCGAATTGATTGGCAGATAAACCATCGCACAAGGTGCAAATGCTATCCATGGTGTAGGGAAAATCAATATCAGTATATAGGATCACCGCTCCGGTAGCTATGGCCACACCCTGGCGAATAGCATAACCCTTGCCACGATTCTCTGCATACTGTACCAGTTTTAGGGTGGGTATCTGTTGTTGCAGGTAGGCCAGCTGTTGCGGTAATACGCCGTCGCTATGCCCGTCTATAACAATGATCAGCTCTGCCGGGTAACCTATACGATGGCAAAATGCCGTATAGTTGGCATGCACATTCTTATCCCACTCCTGTGGCGGATTGTAACAGGGTAAGATAAGAGATACGCTCATTGTCTGCTTGAATGTTTACTGTATATAACGCGGTGCGCGATGGTTTATTACCATTCCATACCCGGATAAGTGCGCTGCATATACTGCATCTCTGCCAGCATATAGCCCAGCTCCTCGCTGTGTATGCCTTCCTTGCCGCCGCGGTGCATCCAGGCCTCCTTAGGCACGTTCAGCGTAGCTTCAGTAAGTATAGCGTTCACGCGTTCTATCCATTGGCTGCGGACAGCGTCCAGGCCAGGTGCACCTATCTCCTGCTGCATGGCTGTTTCGTAGTCAGACGGCTGGAAAAGTTCGCCCGTATATGGCCATGTTTCGTCAATAGCCTCCTGCATTTTGCTGTGGCTTTCGTCTGTGCCATCGCCCAGGCGTATCACCCATTCGCTGCTCCACTTCAGGTGGTAGGTAACCTCTTTCAGCGATTTTTCGGCAATGGCCGATAATGTAGTATCGCTGCATTTCACCAAAGCAGTAAAGTAGAAGTAGTGGAAAGCATCCAGGAAGAAGTTGCGCGCTACGGTGTATGCCCAGTCTATATTGGCACGCTCTGCCAGCAATACATTGCGGAAATCCCAACCATCGCGCAGGTACGCCAGGTTATCCTCCGTTAGCGGTGCACCACTGCTCACTATCTGCTGCAAGGCTACAGATGTGAACGCTTTGCTCTTTTCGTCTTGCGGCAGGCTATTGAACAGGTCTGCTGCATACTGGTATAAGCTGCGGGCGCGGCCTATGTGGTCAAGCGCTGCATTGGTCAGCGCTATATCCTGTTCCAGTATCGGGCCGTGACCGGTCCATTCACCCAGGCGCTGGCTCAAAATAAGTGCATCATCAGCAAGGCGGAGTACGTATGGTAACTTCATATGTCGAAAGATAAAACCCTAAGCAGGTTTTGGTGTCGCAAAAGTAATGAATGTAGGGGAGAGTAGGGTAGATACAACAATTAAGATTAACACCATCGTATATCTGATTTCGTTATTTTTGTGATATGACCATGACCGCGCTGATCAGAGAGATAAACAAGTTGCCCGTGGAGGAAAGGGAGTTGCTTATTGAAAGCACACTCAAGGCAATTAAAGAAGAAAAAACACTGCATTTGGAAAATGCGGTAAATGAGTTGTACACCGAATATAAAACCAACAAAGACCTGACCGCTTTCACCACCTTAGATGCCCAATCTTTCTATGAAACAAAGTGAAATTTGGTTGGTTAACCTGGATCCCACTATTGGTGCAGAAATACAGAAAAAGAGGCCTGCTATCATTGTTAATGACAATACTTTGGGCAAGTTGCCATTAAAAATCATTGTCCCGCTTACTGATTGGAAGGATAGGTATGATGTAGCGCCATGGATGGTTAAAATCTCGCCTGAAGGCGCTAATGGATTAACAAAAGTATCCGCCGGAGATTGTTTTCAAATAAGGTCTGTTGCGGAAGAGCGACTTGTCAAATATCTCGGTGTTGTCAATGAAGAGCAAATGGAGCAGATAAAAAAGGCACTCTTGCTTGTTTTGAACCTGGACAAATAAAGGCTACCATTCAGGCGGTTCCCAATTGAATAGCTTTTTATTCTCTTCAAATATTTTCAAATCTTCTTCACTCCACACCGACTCCGGGAATTCTCTTTTCTTTGTATTGGGAGAATGTGATTTTGGTTTCCTGAGTTTAGTAAATAAGAAATCAATAAAGTCTGCAACCTCTTTTTTTTCAAGAGGTGGGAGCTGCTGATATTTTAAGATAGCGTTGTCCATAGACAATGTATTTTAACAAAGATAGGAAATGCGACGTATATACATTGTTAACCTAAAACAGGCCCGGCAACGCCGAGCCTGATCACAAAAAAAGTCAATTATAAAATTACATGCCCTTACCGTGGCAGGCTTTGAACTTCTTGCCGCTGCCGCACGGGCAAAGGTCGTTGCGGCCTATCTTAGGCGCGGCAACTGCCGGTGCACGCTTTACTTCCTGTTGTTCAGCAGGGTCGTGGTAGTACTCATCCTGGCCCAGTTCTTCATCTACCTTATTTACGCGCATCTGGCTCATATCGGTATGCTGTGGTGGTAACTGGGTAGCCTCAGCAGGTGCTTCCTGCATGGGTATACCGGCACGCAGCAGGAAGGAAATGATATTGCGGTTGGTCTCCAGCATCATCTGCTTAAAGAGGTTGAAACCTTCAAACTTATAGATCAGGAGTGGGTCCTTCTGCTCGTAAGATGCCATACGCACACTCTGGCGCAGGTCGTCCATAGCGCGCAGATGGTTCTTCCATGCATCATCTATCATTGCCAGTGTTATGTTCTTCTCCAGCGTCTGGGTGATAGACAAGCCGCCATTGTCCAGTGCTTCTTTCAGCGGAACATATATCTGCAAGCCCCTTATGCCATCGGTAAACGGTACTGATATGTCAGAGATCCTGTCGCCATTTGCATTATACAGGTCCTGCAGGCCAGGCAGCATGTTCTCGCGCAATGCAGCCATTTTCCTGGTATAGAAATCCTTAGCCTGGTGATACAGGTGGTTGGCAATCGTATTAGCATCACCCTTGTTCATGTCCGCTTCGCTGATCTCCGGCTCTATGGCCAGGTGCTGCATCACTTCTATGTTAAAGGCATCCTTATCGCGGTTCAGCGCATATTGTTCTGCAAAACCCTCGCATACTGCATATAGCGCATTATCCAGGTCTATAGACAGGCGATCGCCAAACAGGGCATGGTTACGACGTTTGTATATAACATCGCGCTGGGCGTTCATTACGTCATCGTATTCCAGCAGGTTCTTACGTATGCCAAAGTTGTTCTCTTCTACCTTACGTTGTGCACGCTCTATAGACTTAGAGATCATGCCGTGCTGCAGTACTTCGCCATCTTTATGGCCCATCTTGTCCATAAGAGATGCGATACGCTCAGAGCCGAACAAACGCATCAGGTCGTCTTCAAGCGATACGAAGAACTGAGATGTGCCCGGGTCGCCCTGGCGGCCTGCACGACCACGCAACTGGCGGTCTACACGGCGGCTCTCGTGGCGTTCTGTACCTACTATCGCCAGACCACCGGCTTCCTTCACGCCCGGGCCCAGTTTGATGTCGGTACCACGGCCTGCCATGTTGGTAGCTATGGTTATAGCGCCTGCAAAACCTGCATCGGCTACTACTTGTGCTTCTTTACTGTGCTGTTTGGCGTTCAGTACATTGTGTGGTATCTTCTTCTGCTGCAGCATACGGCTCAGCAATTCCGATACTTCTACCGATGTAGTACCAACAAGTACCGGGCGGCCTGCTTTGCTCAATGCTTCTATCTCGTCGATAGCTGCCTTATATTTTTCGCGCTTGGTCTTATAAACAAGGTCTTGCTGATCTTTACGTGCTATACCTTTATTGGTAGGTATGGTCACCACATCCAGCTTGTATATCTGCCAGAACTCACCTGCCTCTGTTTCGGCCGTACCGGTCATACCGGCCAGCTTATGATACATACGGAAGAAGTTCTGCAGGGTGATGGTGGCAAATGTTTGTGTGGCTGCTTCTACGGTCACATCTTCTTTTGCTTCTATCGCCTGGTGCAGTCCATCGCTATAGCGGCGGCCCTCCATTATACGGCCTGTCTGTTCGTCAACTATCTTCACCTTGCCTTCCATCACTACATACTCCACATCCTTATCAAACAGGGTGTAGGCTTTCAGTAATTGCTGCAGTGAGTGTATGCGGTCGGCCTTTACTGCGTAATCCTGCAGCAGGGCATCTTTACGCTGCATTTTCTCATCAGCAGGCAGCCCCTTCTTTTCTATCTCGGCCAGTTCTGTACCTATATCGGGCAGGATGAAGAAGTTAGGGTCTTCGCCTGCTCCGGTTATCAGCGCAATGCCTTTATCAGTAAGGTCTACGCTATTGTTCTTTTCATCTATGGCAAAGTACAGTTCTGCATCTACCTTAGGCATATTGCGCTGCTGCTCACCTATGTAATAGTTTTCTGTCTTTTGCAGTATCTGCTTGTTGCCTTCTTCGCTCAGGTACTTGATCAGGGCGCTGTTTTTAGGCAAACCACGGTATGCGCGGAAGAGTGCCAGGCCACCGGTCTCTTTGTCTGTCTTGCCTTCTGCTATCAGCTTCTTAGCTTCACTAAGGCTCGCATTGATCACTTTGCGCTGTGCTTCCATCAGGCGCTCGATACGTGGCTTAAGGATGTGGAACTGCTGTTCGTCACCCTTTGGTATAGGGCCTGATATGATGAGTGGTGTACGCGCATCATCTATCAATACACTATCCACCTCATCCACCATGGCGTAGTGGTGTTTACGCTGTACCATCTCTTCAGGATGGTGCACCATGTTATCGCGCAGGTAATCGAAGCCAAATTCATTGTTCGTGCCGTAAGTGATATCGGCCATGTAAGCCTTGCGGCGCTCGGCAGAGTTAGGCTCGTGTTTATCTATACAGTCTGTTACCAGGCCCAGCCATTCAAATATCGGGGCGTTCCACTCCTGGTCACGACGGGCCAGGTAATCGTTCACGGTTACTATATGTACACCTTCACCGGCCAGTGCATTAAGGTAGGCGGGCAGGGTAGATACCAGTGTTTTACCCTCACCGGTAGCCATCTCGGCTATCTTACCTTCATGCAGTACGGTACCACCTATCAGCTGCACATCATAGTGTACCATGTTCCAGGTAACCGTATTGCCGGCAGCCTGCCAGGTATTCTTAAATATAGCGTTATTGCCGTCTATGGTGATGTGCTCGTGATCTACAGCCAGTTCCCTGTCCAGGTCTGTAGCTGTAGACACTATTTCGCTATTGCTGGCAAAGCGGCGCGATGTTTCTTTAACAACCGCAAATGCTTCGGGCAGCAGTTGTTTCAGTATCTCTTCTATCTGTGTGTCGCGGGCTTTTATCAGCTTGTCCACATCATTATAGATGGTCTCGCGCTCCTGGAAATCTTCCAGCTGGTCGGCCTCGGCTTTCTTCTCGGCTATCTGCGCGTCAATATTGGTCAGGTATTCCTTTATGCGTGCACGGAATTCCTGTGTTTTGTTTCGCAGCTGATCATTGGACAGGGCGCTCAGGGCTTCGAAATGCGCATTGATCTCTTTAACCACCGGCTGTATGGCGTTTACGTCTTTATCAGACTTGCTGCCACCAAATAACTTTGAAAGAAAGCCTATCATTATTAGTGTTGTTAATTTCTGTTGAAGATTGTTTATATTTATAGGGCAAAAAAGTGCTGTCACCGGTTTGCTCTCCCAATTTCATCAAAATCTATGCAAGTATTTATTTACATGACATGATGGCATGAAGGGCGCCAAAACTACGCCAAATGGTGCATTTCAACAAATGGCAGGCAGGGCACTTTTTATGACAACAAAAAAATTTAGTGTAATTATTTGCTCGTCAAGAAATTTTTTATGTATTTTGGAGCAGTTTTTGAAAATCATAACAAATGAAAAGAACCATTCTCGTAGTTACCACGTTATTAGCAGCCTTCTTATTAACAACAAAAACTTACGCCCAGGAAGACCTGGTTCGCGTGTTCCGTTGGTTCGTGCCGCAGGATGGCCAGTACGTTACTGTTGCTGATGGCGAATACCAGGACGGTCAGTTGATCAACTGGGGATGGAATAATAAGACCTTGTTATTTTTTGCGTATCGTACGCCGGGCCCTGGCCGTGTAGCAGTATACGGATGGTCTAACCCCGTTACAAGGGCGCACATCACTATTGCAGAAGATGAGTTTACTGATGACCAGATGCTGAAGTGGGGTTACACTCAGAAGCACCTGCAGTATTACGCGCTTACACGTCGTGGTGCTAATACAGTTTGTGTTTACCGCTGGTTGCTCAACAAGCGCGGCGCATGGATAACTGTACCTGAAGAAGGCGATACTGACGGCCTTATCAAGAAGGGCTTCCACCGCAAGACATACCAGTACTATGGTATCTACCGCAATGTGGATGCACCTATCTACGATCAGCTGTAGTTAATAACAACAATATTTTTAGAGCGGCCAAATGGTCGCTCTATTTTTTTGCCCATACCTGTTTTGCTGGCATGGTATATGTAACTTTAAACATTATGCCATTTATAGCCGCCGTATCTAAAATAGACCTGCCTCATAAAGCCCGCCAACAACAGGTAAAAGAGCAAGTGCGACACATGTTTCTAACGGACATTCCGCAGATAGACAGGTTAATGCCGGCATTCGAGAACACCGGTATCGAGGAAAGGAATTTTGTCCTGCCGCTTAACTACTACGAACAGGATACAACTTTCGAGCAGCGTAATAGCGAATATAGGAGATGGGCATTGCAATATGCCATAGAGGCCATACAGGCGGCCCTGGCGCGTTCCGGTACAGATAAATCGGCAGTAACAGATATCATCTTCATCTCTACAACCGGGCTAGCTACGCCCAGCCTTGATGCGCAGATCATTAATGCCATGAGGCTGGACCCGCACATCAACCGCATGCCCATATGGGGATTAGGTTGTGCCGGTGGCACCGCAGGCGTGGCTAAGGCTTGCACACTGGCCACTGCCAACCCCAATGCTGTGGTACTGGTAGTAGCAGTAGAGCTCTGTTCGCTTACATTGATAAAGAACGATTACAGCAAGAGCAATTTTATAGGTTCCAGCTTGTTCTCCGATGGCATTGCAGCCTGCGTTATAAAGGGCGATAATCACAGCTCCCACCACCAAAGCCAGTTCACTTGCGTGGCACACGCCAGCAAGTTGTACTATGATACAGAGGATATAATGGGGTGGGACTTTGGCAACGAAGGGTTTAAAGTAGTATTCTCGAAAGACATACCTTCCTTTATCAATGATCATATACTGGAAGATGTTACTGCCTTTCTGTCGGGCAAAGGGTTAACGCTGGCCGATATCCGGAACTTCATCTTCCATCCGGGCGGTACCAAAGTAATACAGGCCTATACCTACGCGTTGCAGCTAACCGGGCAGCAGCTGGCCAACACCAGCGATGTGATGCGCAACTACGGTAACATGTCGAGTGCAACTGTGCTGTATGTACTGGAGCAATTTATGACCAATGGGTTTGAAGATGGTTATGGGCTGATGCTGGCCATGGGCCCCGGTTTCAGCAGCGAAATGGTTTTACTGAACATGAAAAATGCTTAGCTATATGATATTCCTGGTGGTGATGATATTCCTTGTGGCGCAGCGTATAGCAGAGCTGATAGTTGCCCGCCGCAACGAAAAATGGCT
Organism: Chitinophagaceae bacterium; assembly: GCA_947455215.1. Taxonomy (GTDB): domain Bacteria; phylum Bacteroidota; class Bacteroidia; order Chitinophagales; family Chitinophagaceae; genus Flavipsychrobacter. The sequence continues at coordinate 7,534 of CANGNA010000067.1, read as the reverse complement.
GCTGGCCAATGGTGCAGTGGAATATGGTAAAGAGCATTATCCCCTCATCGTAGTGCTGCATACTGCATTTATCTTGTCGCTTATTGCAGAATACATGCTCAATGGCCACATGTTCTACTGGTGGCTCCTGGTGGTGTATATTTTGCTCGTCATTGCCAAGGCTATTGTCATTGGTACATTAGGTCACTACTGGAACACCAAAATATATCGTATACCCGGCTCAAAGCCGGTAGCTACAGGTATTTACAAATACATAAAGCATCCCAACTATGCCATCGTCATCTGCGAGATAGCCGTCATTCCCATGATCTTCGGGTTATATTATACAGCTATTATTTTTAGTGCGCTCAATGCCATGATGCTGTATGTGCGGATAAAAAAGGAAAACCAGGTATTGGCCGGGGTTTAGTACATTAGTGCTATTAGTATACAGCTTTATGAGATACCGGTATCTGTTATTAATTCTAATAGCCTTTTCCTGTAACCAGCCTAAAACAAAAGAGCTCAAAAAAATTGAGGTAGCGCAGCGTGTTCTGCTTAAAGGCGATCTTAAACTTGAACAGTTTTTTGGTGCCCCAGGCTTTGGCGAAGACACGCTGAACGACCGAAAAGAACCCACATATATGCTTCACCTCGATCAGCCTATCCTGTTCCGGGATACTGACATGGCCAAAGAGGTAGGATACACAGCCCAAAATACGCCGTTTGATACGGTATCTGTTATCCAGGTAAACCTGGGTACGCCCGGAGAAGGGAAGCGTGCCGCAATAGAAGTAGCCAAAGACAGAAAGGTAGAGATAGAATGTACGCTATATGGCGCGGTAAATGGCCACGATCATGCACCTGCCGGCACAATAGATGTTTTGAACATTAAAAAACTATAGTGGTGTGGGTCCAGATTCTGTACCAAAGGCGTCCGGCACTTAAATAATAAAACCTATTTTTGCGCCAAATTTTCAATATGCAATTCGATAAGCGGGGTTTTTCTGACAGCGAACTGGTACGTATCTATACCGAACTGCTGCGTCCACGCATGATAGAGGAAAAAATGCTCATTCTGCTCAGGCAGGGCAAAATAAGCAAATGGTTCAGCGGCATAGGCCAGGAAGCTATTTCTATTGGCGCTACACTGGCATTGGATGCTGACGAATATATTATGCCTATGCACCGCAACCTGGGTGTATTTACGGCGCGCAAGATGCCATTCGATAAGTTGTTCATGCAGTGGCAGGGCGCAAAAGAAGGTTTCTCAAAGGCCCGCGAACGTTCGTTCCACTTTGGTGCCAACGAATACCATATCTGTGGTATGATATCGCACCTGGGGCCGCAGCTGGCTATTGCCGATGGTGTGGCACTGGCGCATAAACTAAAGAAGGAAAAGAAAGTATCGCTGGCATTCAGCGGCGACGGTGCTACCAGCGAAGGCGACTTCCACGAAGCGCTGAACGTGGCTGCTGTATGGGGCCTGCCGGTCATCTTTATAGTTGAAAATAATGGCTATGGCCTCAGCACTCCATCCGACGAGCAGTTCCTCTGCAAGCAGATCGCCGACAAAGCGATAGGCTATGGTATGAAGGGCATCACCATAGATGGTAATAACATACTGGAAGTATACCGGCAGATAACAGAAGCCCGCAAATATTGTATAGAAGAGCAGAAGCCGATACTGGTAGAGTGTATGACCTTCCGTATGCGTGGTCATGAGGAAGCCAGCGGTGTGAAATATGTGCCTAAAGAATTGTTCGAACTATGGGGTAAGAAAGACCCAGTGATGAACTACGAAAACTTCCTGAAGGCAGAGGGTATACTCGACGATACCAAGATAAAGGCAATAAGAGATACGATACAGAAAGTTATTGAACACGGGATAGCTATAGGTTTTGAAGCGCCGAAGGTAGTGGCCGATACGGCTGAAGAAATGGCCGATGTATATGCGCCGGTTACTGCAATGCCGCCTGCGCCAACTACGCAGGGCACAGAAAAGAAATTTATACAGGCGATAACCGAAGGTCTGCGCCAGAGTATGGAGCAGTTCCCTGAACTGGTGCTGATGGGCCAGGACATAGCCGAATATGGCGGTGCCTTTAAGGTGACCGAAGGCTTTGTGGCTGACTTTGGCAAGGAGCGCGTGCGCAACACGCCGCTGTGCGAAAGTGCTATAGTGGGTGCTGCACTCGGTCTTTCCATCAAAAAGCACAAGGCCATGATGGAGATGCAGTTTGCCGACTTTGTGACGGTGGGCTTCAACCAGATAGTGAACAACCTGGCCAAGATACACTACCGCTGGGGTCAGAATGCCGATGTGGTGATCCGCATGCCTACGGGCGCGGGTGTTGGTGCCGGTCCGTTCCACTCTCAGAGCAACGAGGCATGGTTTACCCATGTGCCGGGCCTGAAGGTGGTATATCCATCCTCCCCGGCCGATGCAAAGGGCCTGCTTATTGCAGCCCTGGCCGATCCTAACCCGGTTATTTACTTCGAACATAAGGCGTTGTACCGCAGTATATCCGGCCTGGTGCCCGACGAATACTACGGTGTAGAGATAGGTAAAGCCAATGTGGTGCAGGAAGGTTCCGATATCAGCATCATCACATATGGTATGGGTGTGCATTGGGCTAAGGCATATGCCGAAAAGCACCCGGAGCTATCTATCGATATCCTGGACCTGCGCACACTGCTGCCGCTGGATTACGAAGCCATTGGCGAAGCAGTGGCCCGTACCGGTAAGGTATTGCTGCTGCACGAAGACACCCTGTTTGGTGGTATTGGCGGCGAACTGGCCGGCTGGATAGCCGAAAACTGTTTCCAGAGCCTGGATGCGCCGATAGTACGCTGCGCCAGCCTGGATACACCTGTGCCATTCTCCATAGAGCTGGAGCAGAACTTCCTGGCCTCTGCCCGCCTTGATGAAGCAGTGAAAAAGCTGATGAATTATTAAATAAGGCAAAAGTCAAAAGTGAAAACCCCAAAGCGGGTATCTGAAATGTGGCATTTCATTAAGGTAACTTAGATATTGCAAGCGCTGAAAGCGCGGAATATAATAGCCCGGGGCAAAGCCCCGGGTAAATAAATGAAGATTTTAAGCCCTGTAAGGGCGAAAGAAGTTTTAAAGTGTCAGCAGGCGTATCAGATTATAACAGTGCACTCTTTTAGGCTTTGACTTTTGACTTTTAACTTAAACAAGTTATCTTAGCACAAATATCTGGTATGAAGAAAGTACTGTTTTCGGTGGTTTTACTGTTTTGCGGCGCCTGGCTGCTGCAAAGCTGTGATAAAGATCGCACGCTGACAATAACACCATCTATGACCGCTACCATAGGCACAGGTTACTTTGCTGCCGATTATGTAGAGCCGGCGCTGGTAAAGTCGCAGATCAACGATACAGGCACTACTTTGGTCATCAGGGGCTACCAGGTAAGCACTAAAGACACCGTTATCATCAGCGTTACCAAGTACAACGAACTGCCCGGTAACTTCTCTATTGTGCAGGGCCTGGCATCTATGAGCTATTATCACAACGGCACGCATTATTATTATTCCGGCGGCCTGGTTGGTATCAAAGACGCTGCAGGCAACGTGATCAACGGTACCTTCAACTCTAATGTTGGCACCCCGACCATAGCTAACGGCACATTTGTGTGCGGTAAGCCATGGGTTTATTAATGATCGTAAAAGCCGTAAAGGCGAAATATAAATAGACAAAGAGCGCATATTTTGCGCTCTTTGTTATAATAAACAAGGCGCAGGCCACGTTATTATCCGGGAAATGAAACGTATTCTTTTATTGTTGATCGTTGCTGCTACATGCATGGCTGTCTCTTGTTCTAAGAAGAAGGGGCTAACGCCAACACGTAGCGTGCAGCAAAACAATAACCTGGATACTCTGGTGGGCATGTCTGCCAAAATTGGCGGTATGCCGTGGCGGGCCGATTCTGTATTTGGCTACCGTATCAGTTACGGTGCCGACACGGGCAGGATGGATCTGCTGATTACCGGCACAAGTACTGTAAACGATACTACCCGTACCATCTCTTTCTCCATCACTAATTACACAGGGGTTAATACTTACCGCATTGCACCTCCCGTGGTAGCTGCAACCTATTATGTAGGCAAAGAGCGCCATTATGCTTTTGGCGGCTCTGTTATCATCACTTCCGACGATCAGTATGGCGTCATCGGCACCTTCAATTTTACTGCCGATACCATTGTGGTTATGGACGGCACGTTCAATATAGCCAAGCCGTAATTTTTTCAATCCTCGGTTTTGGTCATCACCTCCTGTTCTATATCAGGATGCTTAACATAGGGCAGCTCGCGCGCTTCTTTCTTTACAATATATACCGCAGTATCGTAAATAGTAATGCCTCGCCCCAGCCGCATAGCATATACCTTGGTGAACTCCGCACCAAAATAGAGGATGATAGAAGAGTAATATACCCACGACAATAACAGTATCAGCGACGCTGCGGCGCCATAAGTATTGATGCTCTTAGACTGGCCCAGGTAATACCCGATCAGGAACTTACCAATAAGGAAGAGTACACCGGTAAAGGCAGCACCTATCAGGGCATCATGCCATTTTATGCTGGCATCGGGCAGTACTTTGTAGATGACGGCAAACATAAAAGTGACCGCCACAAAAAGCAGTCCTATGTTTACGCCCTTCAGCAGTATAGTGTCTGCATCGCCCAGTATGTGCTGCAGCCTGTCCGACAGGATATCTGCCAGCAGGTTGATGAGCAGCGTTACCAGCATCAGGAAGCCACTGCCAATGATGAGCGAGAAAGATAACAGCCTGTCGGTGATGTATTTAAGCCACCCTCGCTTGGGCTTGGCTCTTATACTCCATATATAGTTAATAGAGCTTTGTATCTCGGTAAAAATACCGGTAGCGCCAAATATCAATACCACTATACCTATTACATTAAAGAGCGCGGTATTCTTCTGCGTGCTGATGTTGTCCAGTATCACTTTTAGCTGCTCTGCACCGGTTAGGCCAACCAGTTTTGTCAGCTGTTCAAATATCTTGTCTGTTACATCGGCCTTTTTATAGAACAGCCCCATAACAGTGATCACTACCATCAGCAACGGCCCGATAGAGAAAATAGTATAGTAGGCCAATGAGGCGCTGAGCTTGGTGCCATTGTCATTAATAAACTCGGTACCAGCCTCTTTCAATACCCGTAAATATGTACGTATCCGCAGCGCCATTTTTCTGTTGCTTAGCATAATAATTGTGTGCCAGTAAGTTGTATTGCGCTTACCATTCGTAGTCGCGCTCTACTATTTTCTTCAGGCGGTCTACAAGGGTAAAGGTGGCGGGGCAGTGCATCACGTTATTGATGAACGTCTCATTATAAGCGTCAAAGGGCTTTTTGTCATGGTGTGGAAACTCGGCACAATCTGCCGGGCGCACCTCGTAAATAGAGCATTTGTCGTCTACCAGGAACTGGCAGGGTTGTGTGGTGTTTACCCATTCTCCTGTCTCTTCCTTCTTCAGCCACTTTTCTTTAAATGTAGCCGTCGTCATGGTCAGGTGTGCCGATATGCGTTTGATGTCGGCATTGGTAAAGGTAGGGGTCATGGTCTTGCAGCAGTTGGCGCAGCTGGTACAGTTAGTGTCCTGCCATACTGTGGCGTCTACTTTGGCTACCAGTTCATGCATGTCGTGTGGTACAATATCGTCCAGCTTTTGCAAAAATTCGATAAGCGGCTTTTTTTTACGCCGTGCCTTGTCTTTAAAGTTAGCAAGATCCATATACCTGTAAATATAGCCCATTGGCTGCATTTGCACAGCTGATTTTTTACATTTTCTATTACACGCAATTACAGTTATTTTGCAGGCAGATGGTGGTTTTTGCTGCCAATATCTACATCGCTGCTATGTTCAAGTATATAATGATCTTCTGCCTGCTGGTAACGCAGGGCGTTTGGGCCGACGCACCAATGAAGCGCGAGCTTCGTGCCGCATGGATAGCCACTGTTGGCAATATAGACTGGCCATCGGCCCAGGGGCTGCCTGTGGAAACGCAAAAGCAACAATTCATTACGCGCATAGACGAGCTGAAAACGCTGGGCTGTAATGCCGTGATCGTGCAGATAAGGCCGGCCAGCGATGCCTTGTATAAGAGCGAGCTGGAGCCATGGAGCCACTACCTTACGGGCAAGCAAGGCATGGGCCCCGACCCTTACTACGATCCGCTGGAGTTTATGATAGAAGAAGCGCATAAGCGCAATATGGAGTTCCACGCCTGGTTCAATCCCTTCCGTGCACTGGTAGATAGTAAGCAAAACCCTAACCCTGCCAACCATATCACACATACGCACCCCGAGTGGATCATCAGCTACGGCGGCAAATCGTATATAGATCCGGGCATGGTGCCCGCCCGCGACTACGTGATCAATGTGATAATGGATGTGGTGAAACGCTATGATATTGACGGTGTACACCTTGACGATTATTTCTACCCTTACCGCGTTGCCGGTGTGGAGTTTGGCGATAATAAGAGCTACCAGAAATATGGCCAGGGCCGCAATAAAGGCGATTGGCGCAGGGAGAACGTGAACCAGTTTGTGCAGGAACTGAATAAGCAGATAAAGCAAACCAAGCACTATGTGAAATTCGGCATCAGCCCCTTTGGTGTATGGCGCAATAAGGACAAAGACCCGGAGGGCAGCGAGACGCACGGCGGGCAAACCTGTTATGACGACCTGTATTCTGACGTGATATTATGGCAGAAGAAGGGCTGGGTAGATTACCTGATGCCGCAGTTGTACTGGGAACATGCCAGCAAGGCAGTGCCGTTCAGCACGCTGTTATCGTGGTGGAATGCCCATAGCTATGGCAGGCACATGTATATAGGCCTGGGTGTGTACCGCATGAGCGAAAACCCTACCGGCCCCTGGAAGAGCGCCAACGAACTGCTGTGGCAGATCCGCGATATCCGTTCACAGTGCACCGATGCGGGTTGCAGCTACTACAGCGCATCGTGCTTTAACAAAACCCACCTGCCTATTAAAGACAGCCTGTGCCGCATTTATAACAAATACCCGGCCTTTCCGCCTACTATGAAGTGGATAGACAGCATACCACCTGCCGCTCCTGTACTGAAAGCCAATGGCAATGCACTTACGTGGGATGTGGCTAATCCATCTAAAGAGCCGATAAGGTATGTGGTATACCGGTTTATGAATGGTGAGGCTGTCAACATTAACCAGCCCGATCATATTGTGTCGGTACAGCAGGCTACGCATTATACGGATGCTACGGCTAAGAGTTATAAGCAGTGTGTATACGTGGTTACGGCTATGGACCGTACCTGGAATGAGAGTAAGGTGAGCAATAGCGTAGAGCTGGGTAAATAAAGGTAGAATTCATAAGCAGATTGTCATCCTATGTTTGTGGAGGACTGTATTTAGAGGTAATTTGAGGAAGGAATAATTGCAGAAGAAAAGGGGTAAAGAACAAGACGGAGTTTTGTCATTGGGCATTGAAGCCTGTTCGCCATGCTGGTCCCTTTCCCCTCTCTGCTTT
>CANGNA010000066.1 GCA_947455215.1 Chitinophagaceae bacterium | reverse complement strand
TAGTTGATGTTGATCACCTCTACATCCGATACTATGTTATGTTCCGCACAATAGTCCAGCATCTCCTGGGTCTCGGGCAGGCCACCTATCAGTGAGCCCGCAAGGCTTCTGCGGCCACCTATCAGGCTGAAGGCACGTATCTGCGATGGTGTTGGTGGTGCACCAACGCATATCATCACGCCGTCAACATCCAGCATCGTCAGGTAGGCATTGTAGTCGTGCTCTGCCGATACCGTGTCAATGATGAAATCAAAATAGTTGGCCAGCCCCTTCAGCTGCTCAGGGTCTTTGGTCAGGGCAAATTTCTTAGCGCCCAACTTATAGGCATCTTGTTCTTTTTCAGGCGATGTGCTCAGTAAAGTAACTTCAGCACCCATAGAGGCTGCCAGTTTCACCGCCATGTGGCCTAGCCCGCCAAGCCCTACTACACCTACTTTATGGCCTGCACCTACCTTCCAGTGGCGCAATGGAGAGTAGGTAGTTATGCCTGCGCACAGCAGTGGTGCCACATTTTGCAACGGCAGTTTGTCGGATATATGCAGGGTAAAGTCCTCATCCACAACCACAGTATTGGAGTATCCGCCGTATGTACGGCCTCCTATATGTTTGTCGGGAGAGTTATAGGTGCCGGTAGAGCCATTGCGGCAAAACTGCTCCAGTCCCTTTTGACAATTCTTACATTCGCGGCAGCTGTCTACCAGGCAGCCTACGCCCGCCAGGTCACCCACTTTAAATTTTTGCACATCGCTGCCCACAGCTATTACCCGGCCTACTATCTCGTGGCCTGGTACTGCAGGGTACACGGTGCCGCCCCATTCATTGCGGGCCACGTGCAGGTCAGAGTGGCATACACCGCAATACATGATCTCTATCTGCACATCGCGTGGCGTCAGTTCGCGGCGCTCGAAACTGAAAGGTGCCAGGGTTGCATCAGCCGACTGCGCTGCATATCCTTTTGCTGCTATCATAAGTTTGTTTTTAGTTGTTGTTTTTCACCGCAAAAGTAGGCAGCCCGGCAACGTTGTAGTATTAATTTATGCTGAGCATCATTTGTGCGGTTTCAATATTATCGGTAATATTGACCTAATCAAATCTATCATTTTTGTGATCACCACTCCTCCAGCGGGTCGACAACCATATTATTTTTCCAATGGTATGCCCATACCATTCACCCCGGAGTATTTCGAACAGATGACCCCGGGCGATATCTCTGATATCGAAAGCATGCGCAAGCGGTTTTTTTCTGAAGGCTATTTATATCTGCCCGGCTTCCTCGATAAGCAGGACGTTTTTGACGTGCGCGAAGAGTATTTCAAGATGTTCGATCCCGTTATCTTCAGGCAGGGCACTTCGCCGCGGCAGGGTTTGTTTTCGGGCAAGTTTCAGTTCTCGCCATATCGCCATGGGTTACCGGGGCATCCGGCATCGCAGTTTGTGGCCAGCCCGGTGTTCGATCAGTTTACCCGCTCAGAAAAGTTGCAGCAGCTGGCGCAAAGTCTTATGCAGGAAGAGGTGTCGCTGTTGCAGCGCCGCCCAATACGCCACTTCTACGACAATACTGGTGTAGCTTCTTGCGCACATGCCGATTTTACTTACCTCAACCAGGGTACGCAAAAGGTACTTTCTATATGGATACCGCTGGGCGATGTGCCTTTGGAAGGCGGCGGCCTGGTATACCTGAAGGGAACCAACGATGCCGACAGCGATGCCCTGCGTATAAAGCTGAATAAGTTCAAAAGGCCGGATAAGGACGAGCGCCCGATAACTGCCGACCTTAAAGCGCTGGCTGATACAACCGGCACGCCGTGGATGTATACCGACTATAAGGCCGGCGATGTCATATTGCATACACCGTTCATCATCCACGCTTCACTCGATTGCAACCACGAATTGATGCGCCTTTCCACCGACATACGCTTTGCGAGTGTAAAGGAAGACCACGATCCCCGCTGGGCCAGTAACTGGCGTGGCGATGACGGGTATTAAACTAATTCGACGGAATACGACAATAAGGAAAATGCGACAATGTGCCCGTTATTTTGATACGGTAACATTGTCGCATTCCATCACATTCGGCACATTGCCGCATTGGCATTTGCTACTCTTTATACATGAACCATTTGGCCAGTTCCTTATAGCTGGCCTTTTTGCCATACATTAATATACCTACTCTATAGATACGTGCAGCCACCCATGTGGTAAACAGGAAGCCTACCACCATCAGGGCCATAGAAATAGCTATCTGCGGCCATTCTACACCAAAGGGCAGGCGTATCATCATAGCTATCGGCGACGTGAACGGTATCATAGATAACCATATCGACAGGTTGCTATCGGGGTTGTTGATAATGACCGACTGCGCCATGATGAACGTAAAGATCAGCGGCATGGTGACGGGCAGCATGAATTGTTGCGTCTCCGTCTCATTGTCTACTGCCGAGCCTACCGCAGCAAACAAGGCGCTATACAACAGGTAGCCAAACATAAAGTAGAACAGAAAGCAGAATACTATCTTGCCCACCGGCAGTGTGTTCAGCGATTGCAGGAATTCCGCAGCTTCATTCTGTGGTGCTTCTGCCGCCTGGTCGGTAATTGGTGCCGTTGCCGATCTTACATCTATGTGCTTTGTGGTCTGCACCTGCTGCATGGCCTTCATTTTATTGCCCATTACCGCTGTGCCCGCTACACCCGATAATACTATCGTCAGCACTATCCACATCACAAACTGTGTAAGGCCCACCATGCCCACGCCTATTATTTTGCCCAGCATCAGCTGGAAGGGTTTTACCGATGATATCACTACCTCTATGATGCGGCTCACCTTCTCTTCTATCACACCACGCATTACCTGCGCGCCGTACAGGAACAGCGACAGGTATATAAGGAAGGCGCATAGCAGGCCTACTCCATATGCTGCCATCACGTGTGCATGCTTTTCTCCGGTCTCATCTATCTGCTCCGGCTGCACACTGATCTCTTTTTGTGCATTGGCCAGCACTGCTGCGTCTATATGTGCTTCATTCAGCCTGCGCTCACGCGCCACACGGGTCAGTTCGTCTTCTATCTTGCCCTGGTTGATGAGGCTTGGTGTCTTCTTGCCAAACAGCTGTACCTTGGTCATGCTGGCAGGTACATACAGCAGGTAGTCGTAGCCCTCTTTTAAAAATGTCTTCTTGGCATCAGCAATGTTATTCACGTAGGTGTACTTGATGGTCTTGCTGCTGTTCATCTTATTGGCAAACCAGCCGCTTTCATCCACCACCTCTACTTTCTTGGTATCGCCCAGCCCGCCCTGGTTCACGGCCAGGTACACCACCAGGGCCATCATGCCCATAAACAATACCGGCACTAAAAAGGTGACCATCAGGAATGATTTCTTCATTACCCGGGTCATGTATTCGCGTTTTATGATGAGTAGTATCTTGTTCATATAGTGTGCTTATTTGTTGGTTGGTAAATGCAGATCTCCGCCATTCCTGCTCACGGTGCTGATGAATATCTCGTTCATGGTAGGGATCACCTCTTCCATTTTATGTATGCTGCATTTGGGCAGCATGTAGCCCAGCATATCATTCACCCTATGCCCGGGCTTCAGGGTCAGTTTCAGCTGAGTGCCGTCTTCTATGGCCTGCTCATGCTGAATGATGAAAGGGGCATCAGCGCCTATGCTTATCGTATTGCCTTCATACTCCAGCAGGTAAGTGCCGGTGCGGTAGGCATTGCGTATCTCTTTCACTTTGCCATCCAGTATCTTATGGCTCAGGTTTAGTAGTGCTATAGCGTCACACAGCTCTTCTACACTTTCCATACGGTGGGTAGAGAAGATGATGGTAGCACCATTGCGGTTCAGCTCCAGTATCTCGTTTTTGATGAGCTCTGCATTCACTGGGTCGAAGCCCGAAAAAGGTTCATCCAGTATGATCAGTTTAGGCTCATGTATCACCGTGGCCACAAACTGCGCTTTCTGCTGCATACCCTTCGATAGTTCTTCTATCTTCTTTTTCCACCAGCTCTCTATCTCCAGCTTCTTGAACCACTGTATGGCCCTGCGCCTGGCTTCATCCCTGCTCAGTCCCTTTAGCTGGGCCAGGTAGATGATCTGTTCGCCTATCTCCATTTTCTTGTACAGGCCGCGCTCTTCGGGCAGGTAGCCTATCTGGGCTATGTGGTGCTGGTTCAGGTGTTCCCCGTTGATCAGCACTTCGCCAGAGTCCGGCGCTGTGATCTGGTTGATGATGCGGATGAGTGATGTCTTGCCCGCTCCGTTGGGTCCCAGCAGGCCAAATACCTTGCCTGCTTCTATTTCCATACTCACGCCCGACAGTGCCCGGTGCCCTGAGTATTGCTTAACAATGTTTCTGATACTTAGCATATTGCTATAGTTGTTAACTGGTGTTTAGATATTAGTATGCACAGGCAACGTTTTATTACACTCTGCCCGCCAATTTAGGTTATTAATAATATTTCAGGTTGATGCTCAGCGTCTTGTCTGCGCCTGCAACAACAAATGATGAGGATGCGAATTTAGGGGCGCTGGTCATGGGCAGGTTGTTGTTAGACGCGCCATAGCCCTCCTTGGGTATACCCAGGAAATTGGTGTTCAGTTGCTTGTCGTTATTCTCATCGTGTATCACTGCTATCGCATAAGTGCCGGCCGGTATATTGTCGAACCGTGTACTTACTATGCCCTTGCTGGCCTTTACTATTTTTCCACCAATAGCTTTGGCGGGGTTCAGGAACCCGTCGGCACGGCCGTATAGCGCTACATTACATACGCCGTTGCTGTTGCGCACATTATGCACAGTTACCGTTATGGCATGCTGCGCCATTGCGCTTGCAGCGCACAGCAGAAGGATAATAAGCGATAATGACCATGATCTCATAACGGCTAATTTCCGGAGTATAACAAATATACCTTAAGGGTGTATTATATTTTGCAAGGTGCTAAATTAATTTAGCTTTGTGTTTTAAAATTAACGCCCCATAGGGGGACTTTAAACAAAGTACTATGTCTCTGGAACAAAGGATAATGGAAGAGCTGAAAACAGCGATGAAGGCTAAGGACGAAGCCGCGCTGCGTACGCTGCGTGCTATAAAGGCCGCCATAATTATTGAGAAGACCGCTGAAGGTGCCGCTGACGTGCTGACAGAAGCTACTGAAACTAAAATGCTGCAGAAGCTGGCCAAGCAGCGTCGCGACTCGCTGGAGATATTCAGCAAGCAGGGCCGCGAAGACCTTGCCGGTAAAGAGCGTGAAGAGCTGGCCATCATAGAGAAATTCCTGCCGGCGCAGATGAGTGCCGACGAGCTGAACAAAGAACTGAAAGCCATTATAGAGCAGGTAGGTGCCAAGGGCCCTGCTGATATGGGCAAGGTAATGGGTGTAGCCAGCAAACAACTGGCAGGCAAGGCCGATGGTAAAGCGATATCTGAGGCTGTAAAACAATTGCTGGCTTAAGCACTTTATGGCGCTCGACGTTACCGGTCTTATTATCATAGCTGTATTTTTTATCCGCGGTTATACCCGCGGGTTCATTGTTGCGACATTTTCAGTGCTGGCTATCCTGTTGGGGATATTGTGCGCGCTGAAATTGTCGCAATCTTTTGGTGCATGGTTGCTGGAGAAAGGCTATACCACTGCTACATGGGCGCCTATGGTCAGCTACCTGGTACTGTTTACCGGAGTGGTACTGCTGGTGCGCATGGTGGCCAAAATGATAAAGGGTGCTATGAGCACGCTGAAGCTGGGCGAACTGGATAAGGCCGGGGGCGGCCTGCTCTATGGCCTGGCAGGTGCCATCTTATGGAGCTCTGTATTATGGATGGGCGCCAAGATGAACATGTTCGGCCCGGAACTGATAGCCGCCTCTAAAACGTATCCTTTCATGTCTCAGCTGGCCCCTGCTTTCTTTGCAGGCGCAGGACATCTACTACCCTTTGCTAAAGATGTGTTCTCCAACCTCTCTCACTTCTTCGATACGGTACAGAAGAAGTAGCTACCTATACGGCGTCAGCAACGAATAGATGGCTGAGTCTGTGAACTTGCCATCATAATAATAGTTCTCCCTGAAGTAAGCCTCGCGCACAAAGCCGGCCCGTTCCAACACATGTTGCGATGCAAGATTACCGGGGTTAATATTAGCCTCCAGGCTATGTAGCTTCATTTCCTTAAAGCCATAGTCCGCTACCGCCTGTATGGCTTCCAGCATCAGGCCTTTACCCTGGTATTCCGTCAGCAGCACATAGCCTATCTCTCCCCTGTGGTTTTCCTTGTCTATCCGCCATATGGCTATGGAGCCGATCATCCGGCCTTCACCCTTCAGTGTCATTGCCCACGATACGCCGATGTTATTATTCAGGTTGTCGGTGATCAGTTGTATGAACGATTTGGCCTCATCTATGGTCTTTGCCGGGGCTCGGTCTACATAGGTGAGTAAGCCGGGGTCGGAGCGCATAATGAATACCTCTTCGGCATCCTTCATGGCTGTTTGGCGCAGTATCATGCGCTCTGTAGTTAGCGTGGGAAATGGAGTAAAGTTTACTTCGAGCATGGTATTAAGATCTATAGTGCTAAGGTAGTTGTCTTTTAAGATGTTTTTTTGTTCGCTTACTCTTTATTCTTGCTATCCATTATTATAGTCACGGGTCCATCGTTCACTAAGGCTACTTTCATATCTGCGCCAAAGGTGCCGGTGGCTATGGGGCGGCCTGTTTTGGCGGTAAGTGCCTGTATGAAAAACTCATAGAGTGGTATAGCCTGTTCGGGCCGTGCTGCACGGATGAAAGAGGGCCTGTTGCCCTTTTTGTATTGTGCATGCAGGGTAAACTGGCTGATGAGCAGTACCGCTCCGTTGATGGCCGCTATGTCGCAGTTCATCAGCCCGGCTTCATCGGCAAATATGCGCAGTCCGGCTATTTTGCCACATAGCCATTCTGCATCTTCCTGTGTGTCTTCGGTCTCTATACCCAGCAATATCATAAAGCCCCTGCCTATGGCGCTTTTCACCGTGCCGTTTATGGTCACGGAGGCCTCGCTTACCCGCTGTATAACTACTCTCATACTACAAAGTAAAGTGAAAAAATAGTGATATGTAAAGTGCCTCTAGTTCGAACTTCGTCGGTAGTATCGTCTAATCTCCTATTTTTGCCGTTCATAATAACTGTGTATGACATCTAATATAAATATAGAAGTAACGCTGGCGGAAGACAAAATGCCGGAAGTGATCACCTGGACGGCACCACATGGTGGTGTGTCGGATCCGCAAAAGGCCAAAGCCATATTGCTGGGCTTGTGGGATGGCGACGAAAAGTCGGCTATGCGCATAGACCTTTGGACATCTAAGATGATGGTGGACGAAATGAACGATTTCTTTTTCCAGACCATATTCGGTATGGCCGATACTTACGTACGCGCTACCCGCAATACCGAACTGGCTAAGGAAATGAAAGAGTTTGCCAAAGAGTTTTTGAAGAAGGCATCGAATGCGCTGGAAGAGGCCCAGAAGCAACAGCAGTAAAAGCACTTATATACAGGATGAAAAAGCAGGAGCCGTGGCTCCTGCTTTTTTTGTTATGTTGTTGGCTGCTGTTACAGCTTTATCACCTTCTCCCGTTGTAGTGTGTTGCCGTCGGTATCCTGCAACAGCACCATGTAGGTGCCTTGTGGCAGATTGCTCATGCTGATGCGCATATTGCCGGAGGTAGCTTCTGTATTTATAACAGCACGACCAGTGATATCGAACATTTTTACGGTGGCCAGGGTTGCGGCACTGCTGCCCTGCGTGATGAACAGATCGCTGGTGGCCGGGTTAGGATACAATTTGAATCCGCCCTTAGCTATGTTAGTAACGCCGGTATTATCGCGGGTGAACAATTCGTAGTAGAAATGCTGCACATGGTCCAGCGTATCATAAGCGGGCAACGATCTGTTTGTTTTGCCCCATGTAGTGGCCAGTGTAGGGTTATTGTATGTATCGTATACGTAAGTGGTCTGCTGGTCCAGCGTGTCGTACGCTGGTGTTGTGAAATCGTATTGAACCAGGCGGCTGGTATCGGGCAGGCCGGTAGTTGTATTGACGTGCTTGGTCATAAAATACTTCTGATCCACTACACCGCCGCTAACAGACCGGCTTTCCAGGTAGGTCATGTAAGGTACACCTGCGGTCCAGCCAACCGTATCAATTCCTACGGTATCGAGCGGGTTGCCCGCAGCTGGTGCGGCTGATGTGATCATTTGCTTGAAGTTGCCCGAAGGATAATAGCTAAGCCCATAGCGGTAACTCTCGTACCAGGTGCTGCCATCGTAATCGAACTGTGATACAGTTACCGTCTTGCCTGAAGCATCGTATGTGTAAGCCAGTTTATGTTCGGGATCCCACGAGGTAGAGTAGACGGCGGTACTGTCTGTCGATACGGTATCTGCATTGTAGTTTACGTACCTTTTCTCTGTAGTGTCCCAGCCTGTGCCGTTATACTGCAGGTATTTGACAAACGTGGGGCGGTTGTTGCTATTGAAGCTGAGCAACATGCGCTGCCCGAAACTGAACGTCGGGTAGATCTCGGTGTAGTCGACAATATTATCAGCAGTGTCAAATACCTGGTAAGTGGTCATATATTGCTCGGGTGTGGTACTGGTGATGATACCAAACCTATGCGCTGAATCCGACAGTACCTCGCTCTTGCCATCACGGTCGTGGCCGCCAAATACCTGGCCCAGGCCTATTGGCTGATTGCTATAAAGGGAATAGTAATTGGTATAGTTCATATTGTTGAAATTGAACCATGATCTGCGCTCGCCGAAATATTTGTAGTCGCCGCTATCTACCATGGTCCATGCTGCAGTGCCCGAGCCGGTAAGGTCGGCGTAGGTATAGTAACTATCGCCAATAAGCCGCTCATCTGTAATAGTAGATGTTGTTTTTGCGGCAGCATTCAGGCGACCTGTGCCAATAGCCTGCTTCAGGATAGCATCATGCATTTTAGCATCCTTGCCTTTGATCCTGTCCTTCAGTGCAGGGTTGGTAAAGTGTGCGCGTGTCGGGCCTGATGATATATCCCGGAGCTCGGTTGTATGCGCCGTTTGCGCATTGGTTGTGGTGGCAACACCTATAAGGGCTGTGGCCAGATAGAGGAGTTTGTTTTTCATGAAAGAAACGTTTAAAAGTGAACCGTAAATGTCGATAGGTATATGTATAAGCTATGTTAAGAATGCCATGCGCGCTGCGCTTCGCTATGTAGTGGTGGCGTGGGAGGAGCGTACATTTTGGGGCTATGGCTAGAAAAAAATGCAACAACCGGGTGTTGGTATTGTTGACCGTCAATGAGTTACAAAATGCCGACCGGGTGTTTTCCTGAGCGTGCAGCGGACGTAATGCAGGAATCGATCGTTTGCCGGGTCCGCGATATCTGCCGACAAATTTTTCTGATGGTTGCCGGCAATTTTACTTTAGGTGAGGTAGGACAATTCATTGATACGGGTAGCGTTAGTCAAATAGCTATTTTTTCTATTTCTGCCGATGTGGCAATTTGCGCAGTTTTTCTGCCGGTTGCTGTTAGCATATATGTTGTGCGGAAGGGGTTTCGGTTAAGGGTCAATCCGCCATACAAAGTTGCTTTACCTTGATGTAACCTGCAAATGAAAAAAGCATGATACTACACTTTTGGTAGTATCATGCTACGTATGCGGGGCATCATGCCACGCCATTTTGTGGATATCTCCTTTTAACTGGCTGGTTATTCAGTTATTCGGTATACGGTTTTTTTGCGATGCTGTACTAAAAAAGTATGGACGAAAAATGGCCATGATTTTACCGTCCTCGGGCGCACGGCTATCACTTTACAATGTGGTAGCGCACCAGTTGCTTCACTACGTACCTGCCGCTGCCGGAATAGTTATAAGTGGTGTATTGTAATGGCCCCACATTGTCTTTAAGCCACATTTGGGCGTAAGAATAGCCTACTTTTTTAAGGCCGGTATAGTACACGCCCATTATGGTCGCATCGGTTGTCGTGGTCGTCATCAGAGATGACTCTATTTGTGACGAGTACCCATCATAAAAGCTGATGTAATCGTACCCAACAAAAAAGCTGCCCGAATAAGAGTAAGAGTCAATGTAGTGTGTCAACGACATGTGGCTCTGTTCCGCAAACTGGCGTTGTTGGTTCATGACAATGGTGTCGGAGTAATGTGATGTTACCACAATGCTGTCTTCTACGCCGCTAAGGGAGTCGCGATATATCCAGTAGGTGCCTGGCTGAAAAGTATACTGATCGATAGCAGGATTATTGTATCGCGTATAGTATATACGCGTTGATGTTTTAGTGCAGGAAGTGAAATAGATGACCACCAGCAGAGCGGTCATGATCAGGGTTGAAATGCGCATGATATATGTTTTTGTTCTGCTACCACAAATTACGTGCCTTAAATTTAATTATTTATAAATAATTGTAAGGCAGGTATGTAGTGTAATATAAGAGCATGTCATTTTACAATGTGATAGCGGACAGCTGTTTTAGTTCACTGATCCCATAGTTGTCAAAGTAATTGTTATACTGTATGATGCCGATGTTGTTTTTGGAGAGCATGTAACGATTATACCTGCCATACGCTTGTACGTTGTTATATGCAGTGTTCAATATCGATGTATCTAATGTGGGTGCGTTTTCAATATCTCCGTCGATATAGTTACCAAATCCGTCGTCAAAATGGATCTGCCTGTAGCCAACGAAAAGTATTCCGTGGCCGACCCCCGAATTCCTGTAGCCTGTAATGTTCATGGTCCGCTGGTCGGCGTACAGATGCTCGTCGTTGATGATGAGGGTGTCGTAACTGAGAGAGGAGACCACAAAGCTATCGAGCCCTGCTGAATTGGAGTCTCTGAATACCCAGTAAGTACCAGGCTGAAAGGTTAGTCCGTCGATGGAGGGATTGCTGTAGCGGGAGTAATAAATGCGGCCTGTTTTTGTACAAGAGTGTAGTGCCACGGCCAGTAAGCAACAAGCAATAAATAAAGTGGTGGTGCGCATGTGTAGTCTTTTATGGTGTGTACGATCAGTGTTGTATGTGATACCTGAGCAAATGCAGGGACTGCTGAACTACAGAGGAACGCACATCTATTGATATGAAGCCAATGTCAGGCCGCAGGTAGCAGGTGAGATCTTCCATAGCAGGAACGTGGCTGTAGCTGTAGTAGACATTGGTGTAGTTGGTGCCCATGTCGGAATAGATGGCAAAGTCGGGGTTGTGCGGCCACGTTCCGATAAGTGTGGTGCAGTAGGCGCTATCGCCCGGTATGCTTACACATAACCTTGAGGGCGCTACATCAGACAGCAGCCATTTGAATGTGCCATGGCCGGTGGAGTCGAGAATGGTCATTTCTACCTGCTCGGGTACTGTAGGGCCGTTTGGTGCAGTATAGGTGTTGAGTGAGACATACAGCGAATCTGTTTCGTGGTTCAGCGTATCATACATGATCCAGTAGGTGCCGGGCTTGTAATCGAAGTGGGCGCGGAGGTCGCTGTTGATGCGCAGCGGATCACCGGAATTGTTCTTTTTACAACTGAGCGCTGCAACAACAAGCAGTAGCAGGCATAGTGTGCTATAGTGACGCATAGGTGTGTTTGTTGTATAACGGGTAGAGGGTAATTAAATTGCCCTTACGATGGCTGATCAAACTACGGAAACTACCTGCGCTTTACTACGTACAAATTCACGACCAGCGACATGAGCAGGAACATGGCAACAAGCTGGTGTAACTCGGCCAGTGATTCGAACAGGCCGAACTTACCTAATACGATATGTGGTGCGCTGATAACGGTGAAGATACCCAGGGCCACCTGCAGGCATACCAGCAGCAAGGGCCACAGGCGGGTATTGCTGAAGAAATAGCTGATGCGCGCCTGTGCTGCCGACCTGAGGAACCAAACAATGACCAGGGCGAAGAGTAAATAAGCCAGGCCGCGATGGATGAAATGTACATTGATCTTATCGCTTATCCAGCTGTTGGCCGATAAGGTGCCGGGTAGCCACATGCCGTTTATAGAAGGCCAGGTGGGTGCTGCCATAGCCGCTTTGAGGCCTGCCATAAATGCCCCGTAGGTAAGCTGCAGGAACAGGAGTATAATGACTGCGATGGTGAAATTGCTCAGCTTCCGGCTAACCACGCGCTTAGATTCGGGGATCAGCAGTTGCAGGGCGAACCATAGCACGTAGCACGCCAGCACCATTGCCGATACGAAGTGTGCAGCCAGTTTGATATGATTAACGTACAGGTTCTGGTCGTTCAGTCCGCTGGCCACCATTATCCATCCTATTAACCCCTGGAAAAGGCCAAGAATGAAGAGGATAATAAAAGGCTTGATCATCTCTTTACTGAAATACTGTTTTACCAGGAAGAATACAAAGCCAATAAGAAAGACAACACCGAGCATCCTGGCCCACAGCCGGTGAAACCATTCCCAGAAAAAGATGGACTTAAAGTCTGAGATCGTGAAACTGCTGTTGAGATACTTATACTGGCCTATCTGCTTATATTTTTCGAAGGCTACATTCCAATCCTGCTCATTGAGCGGCGGGATGGCCCCCATTATTGGTTTCCATTCTGTTATAGACAGTCCTGAGCCTGTGAGCCGGGTAACGCCGCCGAGCAGGGTTTGAATGATGATCATGATAACACCGGCAATGAGCCACCAGGCGACCGCATTTTTCTTTTTCTGTTCCACGACAGTGTGTTTTGAAATGCAAAGGTATGGATGCCGGCTGATTAGTTTATTACAACGACATATAGCGCTATAGTCTTGGTCAAGTCAATATATAAAGAATATTCGTCTATTTGTTATTGATTAGAAATCATGCTGCAACGCATTATTGTAAACGCAAGTTGGGGAAAATATTCCCCACTATTTTCCCCAATTAGGGAGTTATGCATATAAAAATAAATTAAGTGAACAAATAGACGTAGTAAAAAAGCAATCAATTAAAAAATAAGTTATTTATAAATGACTATTTTTCATGTTAATAGTATGTAAAAATGATTTTGTTCATGAATAAATTAAGCAAGAGTGAATTAAATTTGTAGCAGGGCGGATTTTTGGTTCAATTATTGAACAAATAAGGCGCGTAGCTGTCTGTGTAACAGACCATTAATAACATCTTAACTTTATTCTTAACCAACATGAGAAAGGCAGACATAGTAGGAAGCATAGCAGAGAAGACGGGTATACCCAAGGTAGATATACTTGTGGCATTAGAGACATTTTTCAAAGAAGTAAAAACGTCGCTGATAGAGGGAGAGCCTGTTTATGTGCGTGGATTTGGCAGTTTTATATTAAAAAAGCGTGCTGCCAAGATAGGCCGTAACATCAAAAAGAATGTGGCTGTAGAGATACCGGAGCATTTCATTCCTGCTTTCAAGCCGGCTAAAGAGTTTTCCCAGGCTGTTAAAGAAAGCAAGCATGAGCTGGTAGCACATAGCGAGAAGGATATAGTAGAACTGGACTAAAAAAGTAAACTAAACACTATCAACAGCCAGCCGCGATGAATTTGCTACCTTTGCGGAAAATAAAAAGTTCCTTTGAAGGCAGCACATTATATTACGATAGCCGTTGCAACAACACTGATTGCTCTTTTATACTGGGGAGGCAACACCATTCCGCCTAAGAAGAAGCACGACCACGGTCCTGCTGCACAGGGTGGTATGGCCCAGGGACCTAACACCATGAAGCCCGCCTCTTTGGACTCTCTGATAGCCGCGTCTAAGAAGCTGCTCCCGAAAACGGCAGCTGATACGGTAAAAACCATCGAAAATGAACTTGCAGCCATAGGCGATTCGTCGCGTATGGCTGCTGTTTTTATACGCCTGGCCGGGGTATATGAGCGTGGTGGCGCCAATGCGCTGGCAGCTTTTTACACAGGAAAGGCAGGAAAGTTGGATAAGTCGGCAAAGACCCTTACCTTTGCAGGCCAATTATTTTTGGGCTTTGCGGAGAGCGAGTCATCACCATCGGTGAGGCAGTGGGAAGCAGAGCAGGCAATGGCGCTGCTGGAGCAATCTGAAGCGCTGGACGCGAACAACGAAGATACCAAGCTGGCCCTGGCCACGGTGTATATAGAGATGAGCGGCGAGCCAATGAAGGGGGTGGGGATATTGAGAGGTATAGTGGCTGAAAAGCCTAACGATGTACCCGCCAATATGTTGCTGGGGCGGATGTCGATACAAAGCGGGCAGTTTGAAAAAGCTGTAGGCAGGTTTGAGACAGTGCTGAAGCAGGAGCCGGGTAACTCTGAAGCCATGTATTTTTTGGCCCAGGCTTACGAAGGCGCAGGAGATAAGCAAAAAGCGATAGCATTGCTGATAAAGTGTAAGGAAACGGTGAACAAGCCAGACTTCAGCAAAGAGATCGACAGAAAGATAAATTCATTAAAGTAAACGTTTAAATTATTCAAACCATGCCTTGCGGTAAAAAAAGAAAAAGACATAAGATTGCTACTCACAAGCGTAAGAAGCGTTTGAGAAAAAACCGTCATAAGAAGAACAAGTAGTAATCACTACCAGTACATCTTCCTGTATTCACACATCTTCCCTTGCATGGGTAAGATGTGTGAATGTATTTACAGGGTTTTACGCAAGAGGTATTCCTTAGGGGATTGCCTGCAACGGAGTTTCTGCCAATAAGCCTGTTATCTGTCTTTTTGATTAAAGGCAGATGCCTGACTGATTTACTGAATGTTGTATGTCAGCAATACCTTAGGTGTGCCTGCTGCTGTCTCAGATCCCTGCCGCATGTGCGGATATGAGGGTGATGTTATTGGTTCAACGACGGCGAAATGACCAAAGAACTTATTATTAATGCATCGGCCGATGGTGTAGAGATAGCCTTGTTGGAAGACAAGAAGCTGGTAGAACTACATTATGAGCGCGGGCAAGACCAGTTTGCCGTAGGTGATCTGTACCTGGGCAAAGTGAAGAAACTGATGCCGCAGCTGAATGCGGTATTTGTGGATGTTGGCTACGAAAAAGATGCGTTCCTTTCTTATACCGATCTCAGTCCCTACTTCCGTAGTCTTGTAAAATTTTCCAAGCAATCTGTAGATGGTAATACCAGCTGGGGAGAGCATTTTGGTGCGTTCAAGAACGAGCCGGAGATATTAAAAACAGGCAAGATAAGCGAAGTATTCAACGGTAAGCCGGAGATACTGGTGCAGGTATTCAAAGAGCCCATATCTTCTAAGGGGCCGCGCCTGAGCTGCGAGATATCGCTGCCGGGCCGCTTTGTGGTGGTTACCCCGTTCAACGACGTGGTGGCCATATCGCGTAAGATACACAGTGCCGATGAGCGCAAGCGCCTGCAGCGGATAGTAGAAAGCATAAAGCCCAAAAATTTTGGTGTGATCGTGCGTACTGCTGCCGAAGGCAAAAGCACAGCCGAACTGCACACCGACATACTGGAGCTGGAGAAGATGTGGAAGACCATACAGCGCAACCTGAAGGGTGCTAAGGCGCCGCAGATGATACTGAGCGAAAGGGACAAGACCACATCGATACTGCGCGACCTGCTGAGTGACAGCTTCCAGAAAGTAGTGGTGAACGACAAGAAGCTGATGACGGAGACAAAAGAGTATATAGCCCGCATAGCACCCGACCAGGCCGAGATAGTGACCCTGCACAGTGCCAGCCAACCTATATTC
Organism: Chitinophagaceae bacterium; assembly: GCA_947455215.1. Lineage (GTDB taxonomy): Bacteria > Bacteroidota > Bacteroidia > Chitinophagales > Chitinophagaceae > Flavipsychrobacter. The sequence goes on along the minus strand of CANGNA010000066.1, from coordinate 7,694 downwards.
GACACATATGGCATCAGCAAACAGGTGAAGGCTGCGTTTGGCAAAACCGTGAACATGAACAGTGGCGCCTACCTGATCATAGAGCATACCGAAGCACTGCATGTAATAGATGTGAACAGCGGTACGCGGCATGCAGAGGCCGGCCAGGAGCAGAACGCACTACAGACCAACCTGGAAGCAGCCGCCGAAATAGCCCGACAGATGCGCCTGCGCGACCTGGGTGGAATCATTATCATAGACTTTATAGACATGAAGCTGCCCGAGCATAAGAAGCAGCTGCACGATGCTATGGAGGACCTTATGACCACCGACAGAGCCAAGCACACGGTGTTGCCGATCTCCAAGTTCGGGCTGATGCAGATAACGCGCCAGCGCCTGCGCCCGGAACTGAACATATCGACCGCAGAAGTATGCCCTACCTGCAAGGGTACCGGCAAGATAGGCCCAAGCATATTGCTGACCGACGATATAGAAAATGACTTTAAATACCTGGTAACGCAGGGACATAAAAACCTGGCGCTGCACGTGCACCCGATAGTGGAAGGCTACCTGACCAAGGGTACGCTGCTGAAACCATCGATAGCCAAAAAGTGGGCGAAAGAAAATAAAGTAAAACTGAAGGTAACCGCCGAAACCAGTTACCCGCTGACGGAGTATAACTTCTTTGACGCAGTTACGAATGATATGATAAAGCTGTAAAGTTTTTAAAGAAAAGATTTTAAGTGCAGATGCCGGGAGGTGTCTGCATTTTTTTTGTGTTTACAGCAGAATGAATGGGGAGGATTCTAAATAAAGAATTAATACAGAAACACATTTAACTACAAATACATGTGGTTTTTTTAATTTGTGTGTTGGCTACTTTCGCAACAGAAAAAATATAAAGAAGCAAAAAAGAACAGTCGTATGAGATATTCTTTGCATTCCAATGTATCCAGGCTTACGAGAAGTAGCATTTGGGCGTGTTTGTTGCTTTGCTTAGTGCATATAAGCAAAGCGCAAATAGTCATACCAGCGCCAGATAGTATAACCGGGCCACGCCTTATCTGTGGTTACCAAGGCCACTACTGGTACGGCGGCTATGGCTATAACTATTCTTATCCGGTTGCGGGTGGTACATGGAGCAGCAGTAATGCAGCTGTAGCTACAATAAACGGTACGGGTCACCTTTTTATTGTTAGTACGGGCAGTACTACCATATCATATACAGTGCCAGTTGCAGGTGGTACAGCTATCTCGTCGAAGGTGATCACTATAGCTGATTATCCTCCGGGTTATGGCCCGATGCATTGGGATGGGAACATAAACATTTGTACAGGTAGTGCAGTAACACTGAGCGCGTTTGCGCCTGGCGGCACGTGGCGGATAGATTACAGGAGTCGCCTGGATAGTGCTGGCTTCTGGCAAAGTGATCCGGACAGCAGTAGCATACAGGTAAGCTCTTCAGGGGTAGTAACTTCTGCTGATTCTAATGTCAGGGGCCAGGTCATCTATTCCATTAGCACCGTTTGTGGCACCTCTTACCAGCAAGCTGTAGTAACGGTTGAAGCACACAATATCCAGTTAGGTAGCATTCTCGGAGATTCAGTCTTTTGTTATGCAGTTGACGGTGCTATGATTCACGTGCATACAAATGCTGCCAGCATGAACCACGAACTGACGTGGGTGAGCAGTGATACCTCTGTGATCAGGTTAAACAGGCCTGTTTACTGGTGGGGATACTATGATCCTTCTGTGATTGATACGGTAAGGTATATCAGCACCGGTCACGAGGGTGTTGCCACTGTAAGTGTATCTACCAGCAATGCCTGTGGCACAAAAACCACAATGAAGCAATTTACTGCTACGCACATACCTGATACTATAGTTGCCCCAAATGCTGTATGTGTGGGGCAAACCGTGACGCTGACCAATGCTACGCCAGGCGGTAAATGGAGCACATGGGGCGGCGATTCAACGTATTTTACGACAATTGATAGTGTCACAGGAGAAATGCACGCATTGCACCGCGCATGGTCGGCATCTTATTTTTATACTTTACCCAACGGTTGCGGAACAAGCAAAGATATTCAAATAGCCGACCAGGTAGACGATTTCTCTATCTACGACAAACTTGTGCCGGGAATAGGTGGATATGATGAGAATAGTAATATATATATCGTCGAAGATACTGTCAGAATATGCCAGGGAACTTACGCGTTACTCCCTGTCTCCCCGGGAACCATCATATCGACGAGTGATACGATTTGCAGTATCTGGGGCGGTTGGGCATACGGCCAAAGGGCTGGTATAGCCATATTAACTTTCACAAGTGCAGTCAACTGTGATACTACGGTCATAACTAAGGTGTTGGTTGTTGAGCCCACCCCATTAATAACAGTGCCTGAACAGGTATGTATGGGGCCCTCGACAACGCTCTTCACTTCTATAGAAGGAGGTACGTGGTATCCACTGGATGGCAGTGGGTTCTGGAGTGATCGTGGCTGGGATTATCAAGAGAACAGTAATAGGGGAAGGGTGATAGCAGAATCATCTTCAAATTATATACAAGGCCTGTCCGAAGGTCCGAGTGTAATAGTCTATAGATCACCGGCTGGTTGTTATTCTGATATAAAGGAATTTTCTGTACTTCCGCCTCCCGCGTTTCCGGGCGCTTCATCGTTAATGATTTGTGAGGGTGCAACAGTTGAATTGCCGGCTGATGATCGTTTTGTTTTACACTATCACATAGATGACTCATCTATAGCGAGATGTAGCCATTCCAGCTCCGACCTAAATACCTTTCTTAATGGCTATCTTGGTTTGAATGTATCCAGTCATTTAATCGGCCTGCACCCGGGCGTTACAACAATGACCGTTACAAAAGAAAATATTTGCGGTGTAGCTGTTACCGTTGACACTATTTATGTGGAAGATGTTCCAGACCTGAGTGTAGCCAATAATAACAATATGCATGTAGGGGATACGCTCCACTTCAGTGGCATAACCGGTGCTACATGGAGGGCTCCGTCTGATACATATTTCATAAATTCACTGGCACTTAGTGATAGTAGTGCAACCAGAGTAACGTTTGTAGCAGCCAGAACCGGAGGGGGGTATGTTCAATATTTGTCACCAATGGGCTGTTCAGCTGTGTCGGGAATAAACGTGGTTTCAGATCCGGCTATAGAGTACAGCCATCTGGATATGTGTGAGGGCGAGCGGGCGGACTATTATTGGTACTGGTATTATGTCTATGGTGGACAATCTATTGTCCCCGGAAGTCATTATGATACTTCGGTCATAAGCTTTACTGATAGTATAGTTGTTGCTCGTCATGCAGGCACAACAACGCTGATGTTTCAGGGGCCTACAGGAAGGCTTGTCTTAGACATTACAGTACGACGTGCTCCGGCGCCAATAACAGGTCCGGGCTCGATTTGCATAGGAGATATAATATCCTTGCATAGTACCACACCTGGTGGGCAATGGAGTAGTTGGGGCCGGGAGATCTGTGCGACAAACAGCGCATCCGCTCAATTCCAGGGATTATTTAACGGAATGGCATCGGTATGGTATACATTACCCAATGGATGTAATGTGGTCAAGAACATTTACGTGCATGATTCTGTTGGAGTTCATATGACACCTCCACGGTCAGTTTGTATTGGTGGTACTGATCATCCAACTTTTTGGGGCGGCACTTGGAGGAGTTCTGACACAACAATAGCCAAGGTAGATGAAAACGGTTTTGTTACCGGGCGGCACGTGGGAACAGTAACCATTACCGCTACCGATACTTCGTCGTGCGGTGTAGTAATATCGCAAACAACAGTAACCGTGCGTGCCCTGCCCGCGCCCATTGTTGCGCCAGCCGTACTTTGCGGGGGCACATCTGTAACGGCAACTACTGCTGCGACAGGAGGGGTGTGGAGTTCTGACCAAGATGGGGTTTATCCCTTCCCATACTTTGCCGTTGACCACGTAACCGGTAAGGTAACGGCGTATCATGCCGGAAACGGAACATTATTTTACACAGACATTTATGGTTGTAGCACAGAGAAGTCGTTAACTATAGAAGATGCGGTATGGGCAGGTAGTACCTCGGATACCATTGAGCGTTGCACCGGCCAAATGGATATCTTGCCAGGGTCTATAAGTATGTGGCATAGTAGCGCTACAGGTGTCGCGACTTTACATGGTGACACAATAAAAATGGTAGGGCCGGGTAACGCAACCGTAACGTACCATACGGTTAATGTGTGTGGTGCGGTGAATGTAGTGAGAAATTTCCGCGTCTTCCCAAGCCCTGCTCCTATTGTACATAGCGGTGGTTGTATGGGCGAACCTTTGATATTATCGGATGCTACGCCAAATGGAGTATGGATGTGGTCAAATGGATTTTATGGTGAACAATTTACGTCAGATGCTGCAGAACTCTCGCTTCCTACCCCTACTAGTGGAGGCTACACTAATTTTTACCAGGTTTATTATATAACTAGTCACGGATGCAGTGCTTCTCATGATTTTACGGTGTATCCTGAAACGACAAATACTCCAACTATCTCTCTTCCTGGTACAATATGCAAAGATGCGGACGTAAATATTGTAATAAATAACGCTGTGGGTGAGCACGTAGGTGTGCGAAGCAGCAATCCGTCAGTTGTTAGTATCGACATGGATAACTGGACAATACACGGCGCAAATGTGGGTACTGCAGTTATTACCTATACAGATACAACTGAGTTGTGCGGGGTGTTAACAGCAACCACTACGGTAACTGTAAGTAATACAGCACCTGCGCAGCCAGTGATCTCGGCATATGCCATTTGTGAGGGGACTACAGTGACCGCGAGCGATGTAACCCCGGGCGGAACCTGGAGCAGTAGTGGCAGTAGTATAACCATCAACGCTGATGGCGTAATTTCTGGCATAAACTCTGGTCGTGGATATGTTATGTACACACTCGCTAACGGATGTTCCTCCGTTTCCGCACACGTAGATGTTCACTCGCCAACAGGTGATATTTACAGCGACACAGCAGCTTTGTGTTTGGGACAAACAAAAATTCTGGTAACAACTCCACAGTCCGGAGGCGTATGGAGTGCGGGCAGTGGTGTAGCCATTGTTGATACTTCGACGCCCGGTTACGCAATTGTAAGTGGTCTTTCTGCCGGTGCAACAATTGTTACATATAGTTATACGAATACTTGCGGAAATATAGTATCTCTGGATACAGTGCATTTTAACGGTGCACCAGATGTTGCCACAATATCGGGTGCTTCCACGTTATCATTGGGTGAAACAGGATTGTACAGCGACCTGACCCCTCGTGGCCTTTGGTATAGTGCTGATACTTCGGTATTATGGGTTATACAAGACGGACATGGTACGGGCTTGCATGCAGGGCATAGTGATCTTTACTACATTGTAGGGCGTACATGCGGCATTAATTACGATCATATGCCTGTAACAGTAGGTGCAGATACCGTGTCGCTGTCAATCAGCGGCCCAGCCGATGTATGCACAGGGCTAAGTATCACTCTTACTGCAAACATATCGTCTGGAACCTGGAGCAGTAGTAATACTGCCGTAGCTACAGTAATCAATACAGGAGTAGTCCATGGTGTATCGGGTGGTTCTGTGACCATTTCTTATACAGTAGGTGGCAATATTGCTACTTATGCTATAATGGTAGACCCACCAGCCATAATTAGTGTTACGGGAGCTGATTCTGCATGCGTAAATGGTTATGTAGAATTGACTGCCAACGGGGAACCGGGCGGCCTATGGTCTACCGATGACATGAGTGGTCATGTATACTTTGCTTCGCCATTGGGAGGGTTTCCCGGTTTGATTAACTGGAACTACCCTACGACAATTTCAGCCCCTGTTACCTTCAGGGCATTTTACACAATAACTTCAGGTGTGTGTGCAGGTACGTTTGCATATAAAGATGTTACCATTGTGCCTTATCCTAATGCGGGAACCGTTACTGGTGCTGATGGTGTATGTTGGGGTTCTACAAACCTGATGTCTGATGTTGTTGAAGGTGGAACTTGGAGTAGTAGCAACTCAAGTATATTTACCGTAGACAACTCCGGGCTGGTAACCGGTGTCTCGGCAGGGTCGGCAACTGTAAGTTATACTGTTGCCAATAGTTGTGGTGCAGTTGTTGCCACCAAGACGCTCTCGGTTGTACTGGCTTCAAGTCTCTTGCCTATTACTGGCATTGGTGCCGTCTGCCAGGGTGGAACCACCAGTTTAAGTAATGCGATTGAGGGAGGAACATGGAGCAGCAATACACCCGGCATCGCTACCGTGAGTAGCACAGGTATAGTATACGGTGTCTCGGCGGGCACAGCCACTATTAGTTATGTCGTGTTATATCCCTATTGTGCTTCTTCCGCTTATGCTACAAAAGTGGTAACAGTGAATCCACTTCCGGTAGCTGGTACGATAACCGGATCTGGTGCGGTATGTGGTGGTAATAATGTTACGCTGAGCAATACCGCAACAGGTGGCATATGGAGTTCATCTAATGCGTCTGTTGCCGCAGTAAGTGGCGGTGTTGTATCTGGTGTCAGCAATGGTACAGCAACTATAAGCTATTCGGTCACTAATGGTTGTGGTACGGCAATGGCCACTCAAAGTATAACCGTCAACCCATTACCGGTTGCAGGTACGATCGGAGGAGGCAATGTGATGTGTCAGGGAACAACTGCGCAACTTTTTTCTAAGGGATTGATGAGTTTCTCACCTGCTGGTTCATTGGCAGGAACTATAGAACATATGCCAGGTAATAACGGTCCTGCTGTTTCGTCAAGTTGGGCAGGGGTCTCTGTGAATATGGATAATATAGCGATGCGGTTAGCGCCGTCTTCAGACTCAGATGGGTGTGTGGCGTTTCCTTCGGGTTATTTTGCTGGTAAGGTAGCTGTAGTATGGCGTGGTGGTTGTGAATTAGGATATAAGGCATTGCAAGCTCAAAATGCCGGTGCAGTGGCCTGTATTATTATCAATAATGTTTCGGGAGCTCCATTCCTTATGGGTGCAGGCTCTTATGGAGGTTCTGTAACAATACCTGTATATAACATTAGCATTAATGATGGTGTTAATGTCAGGGATATGCTGAGTTCTGGGACTAATGTACATATGAATTATAAAACCGTTGATTCAGGTACATGGAGCACCAGCGATGTCTCTTTGGCTACGGTTAACAGTATTGGTACTGTTTCTGGTGTTGGTGCTGGAAATGTAACAGTTACGTATACGGCTACCGGTTCATGCGGCAATGCAATTGCAACGTATGGTTTGAGTATTCTACCTACTTCGTTACCTTCTGTAGATGGTGTAAACTCTTTGTGTGCTGGTACAGTAACGACCTATACAGACACTGTTGCTGGTGGTGTGTGGAGCAGTTCCAATGTTTCAGTAGCGACCGTGAGTCCGTCGGGAGTTGTCTCTGGTATATCTTCAGGGAACGCTACGATAAGTTATACAGTTATCAATAGCTGTGGTACGGCATACGCAACGAAAGTAGTTAATGTCAATCCATTGCCAAACGCAGGCGCTATTACCGGTCCTGACGGTGTATGTGTGACCTCTGTTGCCTTAATGTCGAATACAGCTACCGGCGGGTCGTGGAGTAGTAGTAATACGTCTATATTAACGGTTAACAGTTCAGGACTTGTGACAGGTGTGTCCGCTGGTTCTGC
>CANGNA010000065.1 GCA_947455215.1 Chitinophagaceae bacterium | reverse complement strand
CTGCCCAACCGCAAGAATGTGCGCCTGGACCAGGTAGGCTTTAAAGAATCGGAACAGCAGTCTATAGGCAAATTCCTCACTGCCATAGGCATACGCGGCACCGAGACCGACAGGCAGAAGATACGCATGATAGAGGAAGGGATAAAGACGACAGTATTGCAACACTGGGAGCTTGAAGGCAACGGCGGCGAGAACCTGGACACGATAGTGGCCAAAAAAACAGCGTCGCCGGTGGGTATGGTGAAGCTGTTCAGCGCGTGTTTCCGCGCTGTAGGTATAGACCACGAGATAGGTAAGGTTTCGGACAGGAGTGAACACCTGATGGACGGCAAGTTCATTAACTGGGCACCACTGGAAGATTATGTCTTCTACTTCCCCGACTTTAATGCCTACATGGCACCATCTGAGCCTTATTACAGGTTCCCGGAAGTGCCATACAGCATGCTGAACAACAAGGGCGTGTTTGTACGTACCAACCCGGAAATGGGCTATGTGGTAGGTAGCGATATAGCAGAAGCTACTGCCGATATAAGGAAGATAACACCTGATGAAACGCATCCGTCTACCTACAAAGCAACCACGGAAATAAGCATAGGTGCTGATATGAGCGCTATGGCCGATATAACGTGTGCATACACGGGCTACAACGCTGCCGATGTGCGTGAAGAACTGGCCAAAGCGCCAAAACAAAAGATAAAAGAGATCATTAAAGGTGAAGTGAAACTGGCAGAAAGGCAGGAAGACCTGATCAGGTATTCAACATCCAACGAGTCGTTCAATGCCGTGTACCAGGAAAAGCCGCTGATCATAAATGGTATCGTACGGGTGCCATACATGGTTGAGAAAGCGGGCAACCGTTACCTGGTGAACGTAGGCAAGGCCATAGGCCAGCAGGAATCTTTGTATGATGACGACGAAAGGATACTGCCTGTAGACCTGGACTATCCATACACCAACACGCATACTGTAACTGTAAATATTCCGCAGGACTATAAGATCACCGAAATAGAGGGTCTGAAGTCTTACGTTGAAGAAACGGACAGGGACAATGGCAATACGCTGGCGTACTTTAAATCGGACTATACTATAACCGGTAATAAGCTGGTAATAACTGTAACGGAGAGTCACCCAAAGATACACTATGCGGTGCGCGAGTATAACGACTTCCGCAAAGTGATAAATGCTGCGGCTGATTTTAATAAAGCCGTGGTAGTGATAGAAAGCAAGAAGAAACCGGTGGTGAAACGCCGCAAAGCCGCCAAGGCAACTGTGCTGGCTGTAGTGCCAACCAATAAAGGTGCAGCAGCCAAACCCGCAGCGGTAAAACCCGCAACAGTAAAGCCTATAGCCCCTGCAGCGACACCAAAGCCAATGCCTCTGCCAAAACCGGCAGCCAGCGCTAAGCCGGGTGCTATGCCTAACCCGCTAGGTAATGGCAACGCAAAGCCTACGCCAACCAAGCCGGCAGTAAAGAAGCCCACGAATAAAGTGTAACGAACAAAACACATGTATAAACGCCTCCGATCTTCGGGGGCGTTTTTGTTTATCCCCCCGTAAACGTGACACTTTTATTCCATGCACAAAAATTGCCATGTTTTTAACTATAAACTTTTGACAATTGACGGGTGAAAGCGTAGGTTTGCTACCAGAGTGTTTTTCATGAAGTTTAGGGTATTAATATCATCTGTTTTATTTAGTTTATTGTCTTACAGGTCGGTGGCGCAGGATGCCGGCAACTATACCCAGCCCCGTATCTTATTCCTGGTCGACGAGTCGTCGAGCATGTTGCAGCAATGGTCTAACGGAAAGCCCAAGCACAAGATGGCCAACGAGATCATTAACAAGCTGATGGACAGCGTGATAGCTGTTAACCCGACCGTGCAGTTCTCGCTGCGCGTTTTCGGTAATCAGCATACAGTACCGGAACACGACTGTACCGATACCAAGAACGAAGTACCCTTCAGCCAGGACAACCGCACCCAGATGAGCTTCAGACTGGAGGATATGCATCCGCTGGGCGTTACCGCTATAGCCTATTCGCTGAGCGAGGCTGCGGAACACGACCTGGTGGACGAGAGTAAATATGCCTACAGCATCATACTGATAACCGATGGCGGCGAAAGCTGTAACGGAGATATATGCGGGGTGATGGAAAAGCTGATCAGGAATAAGGTGTTCTTTAAACCATATGTACTGAGCCTGGAAGATGAGCCGCAGCTGAAGGCAGAGTACGCCTGCCTGGGCAGCTACCTGTCTGTTACCAAACAGGGCGATATTACCAAGGCAGTAAATAAGATAGTAGATGCCTTCAGGCCGATGCTGACCATTACCAAGGCCGATTACCAGAAGATGCAGATCATCGCATCCAAAGCGCCAAGCGCGCTGAAGGTGGTAACCCCGACCATAAAAACCGAAGTGCCTGTTGAGGATAAGCCAAAACCAAAGCAGGTAGATACGGTAAAGGCAGAGCCAGCGCCTATAAAGAAAACAACAATAGTTGTGGGCGAGGAGCTTAAGCTGCCGCCGGCGGCGACATTGAAAAAGATGCCTACACAGGGCCTGGTGAAAATGTTTGTGGCCAGGGTGAAAGTAAAGGCTCCGGCCGAAATGCCTGTGCCCGCATTAGAAATAAAAGTGGCAGAGGAAGATATAATAGTGCCGCACCCGGGTCCGCTGGCAATAGTTAAGATAGCAACGCCCAAATACAGGACAACGCCAGTGCCGCATGTGACCTTTGGAGCTATGCCTAAGGCGGCAGAGGTGCCGCTGGAAATTAAAACAGATCCACCACCGGTAGTGCTGACGCCGGTGAAAATGGATAAGGTAAGAATGCCGGGTATGGTAAAACTGCCCGTGACAAAGGCCGGACCATTTGTGGCCTATAAAGCGCCAGAGGTAAAGCTGGAAGTAAAGACAGACATGCCGCCGGCGCCGATAAAAATGGAGTCGGTAGCCACAACGGGCCTTACCAAACTGCCTACCAATGCACCGGAGCCGGTAAAGCCTAAAACAATAGCCGAGAAGCCTGTGGTTATTAATACCGAGGCTCCTGTGGTAAAGCCGGCGCCGATAAAAATGCCTAAGATAAAGGGGGGTACCTTCCGCATGCACCTGCTGTACGTAAATACCTTCCTGGACTCAGACCTGAAGCCGCTGAAGGCGCCGCCGCTGGTTATCAATACGGCCCTACCCGCACCGGAGCCGATAAAAACAACTACACCGCCTGTAAAACCGGGCAAAGCTACCCCACCGGTAAAAACAACACCACCGGGCAAGCCTAAAACAGGAGAGTATACAGTAGAACATGAAGAAGCAAAAGAAACCACGCTGGAGGTATACTTTACCAATGGCAAGGGCAGATTCTACTCTTCTACCCCTCGCGTGTTCCTGCAAGACCCAGCAACCAATAAAGAAGTGAAGCGTTTCTTCCGCACGGTAGATGCAGCCGGTAACCCCGACCCGATAACTAACCTGGCTGTAGGTAAGTATAACCTAACCATAGCAGGTCGCGACGATCTGCTGGCGCATGTGGAAATAGAGCCCAACAAGCGCAATAAGGTTTTTGTGAAAGTGAAGCCTTTCAGCCTGTTCTTCTATTACGCTGATGCGCCAACAAGGCCGGTGAAAGAATTTGTAGCACAGGTAACACAACGTAATATAGACCAGGGCGGCAAGGTAACCATGCAGAAATGCACCGATAAGCTGGAATATGAACCGGGCAATTACCATATTGTCATTAACACATTCCCGCCGGATGACAGGAATATAGACCTGGACGATCTGAGCGCAGGGATAGCTATAGCACAGCCAGGCTTTGTTAAATTCACATCGGAAGTGAATACCAATTCAGTAGACCTGTTCAAAGAGCTGGGAGATAAGTTCGTGCAATTTGCTACCATCAACCTGAGCGATCCTAAGGCACAGCACCTGCAGATACAGCCGGGTAAATACCAGGCGCACTACAACAACGGCACCAGTAAGTTTGGATCATCTGTAAGGGTGTTGCCATTCCAGGTACTGAGTACCAAAGAAACAACAGTAACATTAGTATTGAATCCATGAGTAACATCAGCATATCCACAATAACAGTTAACGATGCGCCCTACGGCCAGGTTTGGCAATTGCGCGAAGATGTGTTGCGAAAACCATTGGGCCTGTCGCTGAAGAACGAAGACCTGAGTATGGATGCAGAAGATGTTATTTACATAGCCTGCGAGGGAGACAGGGTAGTAGGTTGCCTGATGCTGCACAGCATCAGCGATACAGTGATGAAGTTTCGCCAGATGGCCGTAGAAACTGCAATGCAGGGCAAGGGCATTGGCCGCATGCTGATGACCGCAGCGGAAGAAGACATCAAAACGAAGGGCTATACAACGGTAATCCTCCATGCCCGTCAGCATGTGTGCGGCTTTTACGAGGCGCTGGATTATTTCATCACCAGCAGTGCCTTTACCGAAGTAGGCATACCGCATGTGATCATGAAAAAGATGCTGGTAGAGCTGTAAACACTACCGCTGTTGTGGCAGTGGTACAAAGCCGGTTTCGCCCGGTACCAGCCCGAACGTCTGATCCAGCCAGCGCTGCTTGGCGCGTTCTATCAGGTCTTTATCTGTAGCTACAAAGTTCCAGTAGATAAAGCGCTCTTCGGGGAAAGGGTCTCCGCCAAATACGTATACAGTAGTGCCGGATAGCATAGTGAACGCGCACAGTTCGTTTTCCTTAGCTACCAGTATGCGCTTAGGCTCATACACAATACCATCTGTTGTTATACCACCTTCCAGTATGTAGATGCCTACTTCTCCATAAAGTAGCCCACCAATGTTTAATGTTTGTTCTTCTGTGCTTTTTATCTCCAGCAAGAACAGGCTGCTGAGTACAGGTACCGGGGATGAATGGCCCATTGCGGTGCCTGCTATCAGTTTATAAGCAACACCATGCTCTTGCCAGGCCGGTAGTTTATCGGCATCAATATGTGCGAACGAAGGTTCGGTTTCTTCCAGCTCTTTGGGCATGGCCACCCATATCTGCAGGCCATGCAGTTTTTTATCTGTATGACGCAGGTGTTCGGGTGTGCGCTCGGAGTGGACGATACCCTGCCCGGCGGTCATCCAGTTCACGGCGCCCGGTTGTATCTCCACGGCCGTGCCCAGGCTGTCGCGGTGCATAATAGCGCCTTCGAACAGGTACGTAAGTGTAGACAGGCCGATATGCGGATGAGGTGGTATATCTATATTGTGGTATTCATTAAGATTGGCCGGACCCATATGATCTATGAAAATGAAAGGACCTACCATGCGCTTACCGCGAAAGGGTAACAGCCTGCCAACCATAAAGTTGCCTATATCGGCCGGGCGCTCCTCTATTACCAGGTTGATGTTGGACATGATGAAGAAATATTGGTATTGATAAAGGTAATCAACTTTAAGGCGTATTATTTGGCCTGAAGAGGGGTTTAGTATGTTATCTTTGAACAAAGAACGACAATGAGCATAGACAGGACAATAGCACCCGCCATACACGACGCCATAGAATTTGACTATAAGCTACCCCCGCTGAACACCGAAACGCTAAACAATGGTCTGCCACTGTACTGGATAGATGCCGGTGTGCAGGACGTGGTGCAGATAGACTGGGTGTTCCCTGCCGGCCTGTGGTTCGAAAAAAAGGAAGCTATTGCCCATGCTACTGCCGGCCTGCTGAAGAACGGCACCAGTAAACACACTGCAGAGCAGATAAGCGAAGCGCTGGAGTTTTATGGCGCACAGCTAAAGACCAGCGCCGGTAACGACCTGGCTACGGTGTCTCTGTATTCTTTGACCAAGCACCTGCCGGCACTGCTGCCTATGGTGCTGGAGATACTTACAGAATCGATATTCCCGGAGCATGAAGTAGAGCTGTATAAACGCAACGTGATACAGCGCCTGCTGGTAAACCTGCGCCAGTGCGACTTTGTAGCTAACCAGAAGATAGATGCACAGCTGTTTGGTGAGCATCATCCTTATGGCCGTTTTACCCGCAGGGAGACGATTGAAGCGATAAAGCAGGAAGACCTGGTTGCTTTTTATAAGGGGCATTATTCGCTGGCCAATGTGCGCATGTTCATGGGTGGCCGCGTGACCGCTGAAGATGTAAAACACTTGAACGATGTATTTGGCAAGGCCGCGCTTGTGCCTACCCCTGTGGAGCCGGTAGTGTTTGAACCGAAGAGTAAGACAGAGCGAGTGCAGCACATTAGCAACGACCCCGACGGAGTGCAGGGTGCCATACGCATAGGCAGGCTGTTCCCCAACCGTCACCACCCAGACTATACGCCGATGGTGGTGCTCAATACTTTGTTTGGCGGCTACTTCGGGTCGCGCCTGATGAGCAATATACGCGAGGACAAGGGCTATACCTATGGTATACATAGTTCATTGTCTCCTGAAATAAATGGCGGCTCGCTGATCATACAAACAGAGACCGGGCGGGATGTGACCCAAGCTGCTGTAACAGAGATATACAAAGAGATGGAGCTGCTGTGCAACGAGCCTGCAGATGATGAGGAACTGCTGCTGGTAAAGAACTACCTGCTGGGCAGCATACTTGGTGATCTCGACGGGCCGTTCTCTATACTGCAGCGTTGGCGTACACTTATCCTGAATGGCTTCACCGAAGAGCAGTTCAACAGGAACATCAACATTTACAAAAATATTACTGCTGCTGAGTTGCAACAGCTGGCTAAAAAGTACCTGGTGAAGGAGGAGTTCTTCGAGATAGTGGTGATATAATGGGTGCAGCGTTGATATTTGACAAGTACCCTGCAACCATAGCTGCCCTTGGCTATGCCACACAAGCTTTTGTGTTAAGCCAATTGCCGGGTGCGACCGAAGAAGTGGATATACCGGCCAACCTGCTGGGCTATGGTTACGGCCCGGGGTATAAGAACATGGTATGTACCATCATAGCGTCTAAAACAATGATGAAGATAGGCCTGTATAAAGGCACCGAACTACCCGACCCGGCGGGCCTGCTGAAAGGCACGGGCAAAGTGCATAAATACATAGAGATAAAAATGGAGGTAGATCTACTGAACCCGGCGGTAGCCGAGCTGTTGGCAGAAGGGTTGAAAGCGTATAAGGCAAGAGCCGAAAAATAATAAAGGCCACCCGTAAAAGGCGGCCTTTATTCAGAGGCGAAACACTTTCTGGTTTTCACCTTTGACTTAGATCAGCGCTTCATCGCAGCTTCTATTTCTTCAACCGTAATTGGTATGCCTTTAAACAGGTCTATGTTACCGTTCTTGGTCACCCAAATGTTGTTCTCTATACGGATGCCCATTTGCTCTTCTTCTATGTAGATGCCCGGCTCTATGGTAAATACCTGGCCTTCTTTAATAGTATCCTGGTAGTTACCTACATCGTGCACAACAAGACCCAGGAAGTGGGATACCCCGTGATAGAAGTACTTGCGGAACGCCGGGTTCTCCGGGTCCTGATTCTTAATGTCGGCCTTGGTGATGAGGCCTATCTTCAGCAACTGGCGCTCCATCTCCTCGTTAATGCTCTTTACATAGTCCTGGAAGTGCAGGCCCGGTTTCATTATTTTCTTGCCGTGGTTGTGTACCGCCAGGCAGGCGTTATACACTTCTTTCTGGCGCTTGGTGAACTTACCATTTACCGGTATGGTGCGGGTCATGTCGGCATTGTAGTTACCATATTCTGCACCAAAATCCATTAGTATCAGGTCGCCATCTTTACACTCCAGGTTGTTCTCTACATAGTGCAGCACACGTGCGCTATCGCCCGACGCCAGTATGCAGCCATACGCATGGCCCGTAGCGCGATTACGCAGGAACTCGTGTGTGATCTCTGCTTCTACTTCATATTCCATCACGCCCGGTTTCATGAACTTCATAACGCGGTCGAACGCCTTGTGCGTGATGTCAATGGCCACCTTCAGCACATCCACTTCTTCCTTGGTCTTTACGCTACGCAGGTCGCGCATGATGCGGGCTGCCCGGTCGTAAGTATGTATCGGATACTTCTTCATGATATCCTGCACAAACAGCAGATCTGTACGCGGTAGTTCTGTATCCAGGCGATTGTGTTCGTTAGTGTTCAGGTACACAACATCAGCACTGTTCATCATTACCTGCAGCATAGTGTCGAAATTGTCCAGCCATTGCACGTTCTTAATGCCGGAGATCGCCGTAGCCTCATCCTTGCGCAGCTTGTGGCCTACCCATTTTTCCAGCAGGTCGTTGGGCTTCAGTACCACCAGCACCTCGCGTGCATTTTTGTCCGGGTTATCAGGGTACAGCACAACAATTGTCTTCTCCTGTGTTATGCCCGACAGCCATACTACATCGGCATCAGCCTTATAATCCATGGTGCCGTCGCCCGCCTTAGGAAAAGTAGGGCTGGCCGGAAAAATAGCCACAGAATTAGGCTTCATCTTTTTTATAAAGCGCGCCCTGTTCTGCTCATATAGTTTTGAAGGAATTGGTAAGTATTTCATTGGACAATAATTATTGGAATGTGAAGGTATGTATTTTGAGGAATTGGAAAAGGGGGATTTGTAAGGGGTGGCGAAAAGCAAAGTAAACATAAGTAGGTTATGGCGAGGAACGAAGCTATCTCACAAGCTTTGTGCATTTGGGAATATATACAAGTGAATACGCCCTGTGTGATGGCTTCGCTCCTGCCAATGACAGAGCTCATGACCGTGTCGCACTTCGACATGCTCAGGGTGACACTATGTGGTGGTTGCTGTCATTTATTAAGTGATTGCAGAGTTCCCGAATGCCTCCTTGCCATAGCCTTGTTATTGACAGGTATAAAGCAAAAGTGGCGCACCAACAGGCGCACCACTTTTATTTTTACACTTTAAACCGCTTAATTCACCACCGGTAAAAAGCTGTACTTCTTACCATACTCCATCATCTGCTGGTAGAAGTTGGTAGGGTATTCCACCTTTACATCAGTTACCTGGTTGCCCTTCATTACGGGAACCAGCTTAGGCTGTATAAAGCCGCGGTATGGCTTGATGCCCAGCTTCTGGAAGCGAGCCAACACTTCTTCGTGCAGTTTGCGGTCTACTTTTACACCGTAGTTTTCCACCAGGTTCTTACCGGCTTCGTAGTCGCCTTCAGACTTTATGCGCTGTATCTCTTTCAGCAGGTCGCCAAACAGCATGCGCAACTTATTGTAATCGTTTACCTGTATGTAGGTCTTACCATTGCGGGTGATGATAGACACTACATTTTCTGCCTTGCCTTTTTCATAAGCCCAGTGTGCTATCAGCGCACGGTTGCGCATGTGCGCCTCTTCTATATTGTCGCCCAGTTTTATGCGGGTCAGCTGCGTCATCATACCGTTCATCATGTAGTTATCATAAGCGGCCTTAGATACATCCATGCTTGGCATTACACCAATGTCCATCAGCTTCTTATCGGCAACGTAGTACAGACCTACCAGGTCGGCACGGGCTTCTTCCAGGCAGCTGGCGTAGTTCTTCAATGTTTTGTCTGTTGTTTCAACACCCGGGTTTATCTGGCCCGATGCGTGGCCGATGCATTCGTGCATGTCGGTATGCAGGTCTGATGCCAGCGCACCATATTTTTTCATGCGGGCTACTACTTCAGCATTAGTGCCAAACTCATCTACCATGCCACCCTTGGCGCTTGCCAGGTTGTAAGAGTGTATGATATTGCTCAGCGACACCGACTTAGAGCCATGCTCTTTGCGTATCCATTCTGCATTAGGCAGGTTGATACCTATTGGTGTACTTGGTGCAGCATCGCCACACTCTACTATTACGGTAATGGCCTTAGCAGTGATACCTTTTACCGTAGCCTTTTTGTGCTCCTTCATTATAGGCGAGTTGTCCTCGAACCATTGTGCTTCTTTGGCTATAGCTTCCAGGCGCTTGGTCTCTTCCATATCGCGGAGCGATACTGTGCTCTCGTAGCTGGCCTTCTTGCCTATGGCATCAAGATATACTTCAATAAAGCCGTTCACCACGTCTATGCGGCTGTCCACGTCCTTCACCCAGGCAATATTGTAATCGTCCCATACTTTCAGGTCGCCTGTCTTGTAGTATTTGATCAGCTTCATCAAGGCATCTTTCTGTACCTCGTTCTCGGCCACGGTTGTAGCCTTCTCCAGCCAGTAAATGATCTTATCAATAGAGGCGCCGTACATGCCGCCGCTCTTCCAGGTGTGTTCTTTTATCTGGCCATTTTCTTTTACCACTTTGCTGTTCAGTCCCCACGATGGTGCATTGCCCTTGGTGTCGAACTTATCATAGTAAGCTTCCACCTCTTTCTGTGTTACACCCTCGTAAAAGTTGTTAGACGATGCAGCCACGTTGTCTATATCCGGGCGCAGATCTACCACTTTAGGTTCGATGCTCATGTCATACACCAGCTTTGTAACACGCTTTACAAAGGCGTCTTTACTCTCGCCATTCTGCAGCGGCAGTTTTTTAGCATCACAGCCATTCAATACGGTTGTAAAGTACTTTTCAGAACACTCAGGGATGAACTTATCGTTGCTGTAATGGTGATGGTTGCCATTGCTGAACCAGAAACGACCACAGTACTCTTCCAACTGTTTCCACTCCTTCGCTTTTTTATCGCCCTTATAAGAGCCATATATGGCCTCTATGGTCTTGCGCAGCAGTATGCCATTCTTGCTCTTCTGGTCGTAGATCATATCTCTGCCGCACAGTGCCGCTTCATACAGGTAGTACGACAGCTGTTTCTGCTTCAGCGACAGTTCATTGAATCCCGGTATCTCGTAACGGAGCACCTGGAGGTCGGCAAACGATTGTGCTTCTACGTTGAATTTAGGGTCATAGCCCTGGGCATTAACCTGTTCGCCCGATAGTTGCAAGCTCATAAATGCGATGGCGGGTATCGCCCATTTTTTGAGGTGACTGTATTTTTTCATTCGTGGTCGTTATTAGTAAACCGCCTTAAAAGTAATACTAAAGGGGCATTTGCTAATAATTTAAAACTATTATTACATTTGATTAGCGCAAATGTCTATGAGTAAAGAACATCACCTTAAATACTTGTTGCTAATTATTCTTTGGTTAACTACAGGATGTAAAAATAGTTTTGAGGGTAAGATATCTTACCAATCCGTTTTCACCAACAAGAAGGACAATTTACAATGGCTAGTGCTTAATGAACGTTTAGGCACAAGTCAGGTGATGTTTATAAAAGGTAATAAAGTCCTGACTAAAACGAACGGTACTTTTTTAAGGTCTCAACTTTATCAAGGATCAACAAATAGAGTATTTACCCGGTTTAATAATGACAGTCTTTATTGGAAAAGTTGTGATATAAGCGATGATCCACCAGTGAAATATGAGATGGTCAAAGGGACAAATATTGATACAGTACTGGGTATGCATTGCGATATTATCATTGTGTACACTAAAAAGAGCAAAACAACGTACTATTATAATAGCAAGTATTTTGTAGATCCGGAAATGTTTAAGCAACTCAATTACGAAAATAGATACTTCCTTTATTCTAAAATAAAATCGTTGCCGCTTAAATCTATATATGAAGCTTCTGACTGGACATTGACGACTACCGCAACGGAGGCTAAAGCCCAGATAATAGAAAATGCGCTCTTTGATATTGGCGACACGAGTAAACTCGCGCCGTTTGACCATATAAAATTTTTGCACCCTTGAATACACAGACTTACCGGGCAGTTACGTAAATAACAAAACTTAACATATTCCGCGCCGCTGACAATAGGCTGATATTGGTCATATTTTACATACACATGTTTTTTGGCTCATGGGTTTAGTGTACTTTTGCCCTCTCTAAGTAAAGAGGTTTTTAATGGCGGTAGTTATTTTCTTTTTTTCGATCTGGTATCTTTCATTGTTTTGCCAGACATTTTTTCATCACAGGTATGCCTCGCATCAGGCATTTACAATGAGCAGGGGGTGGGAGAAATTCTTTTACATTCTGTCTTTTATTACCCAGGGATCTTCTTATTTGAGTCCGAGAGCATATGCGCTCATGCACCGTATGCACCACGCATATACTGATACGGACAAGGATCCGCATTCTCCGTCTTACAGCAAGAACGTGGTAGACATGATGTGGAAGACCTACATTATCTATGCCGGTATCAGCAACCGTACCACGGTGGTTGAGGCTAAGTTCAGCAAAAATGTACCCGACTGGCAGTCGTTCGACAAGTTTGCCGGTAGTATGTGGCCACGCCTGTTTTGGGCGGCCTGTTATTTTACATTCTTCTGGTTCTTTGCTACCGCATGGTGGCAGTGGCTGTTATTGCCGCCGCTGTTGCTGATGGCCCCTGTACATGGTGCTATCATCAACTGGTATGCACACAAGTATGGCTACGAAAGTCACGAGCAGTCTAACACATCAAAAAATCTGCTACCTGTGGATTTCCTGATGCTGGGCGAAAGCTACCATAACAACCATCATAAGTACCCATCGTCTATCAACTTCGGCCGTAAATGGCACGAAATAGACCCGATCTACCCGATCATCCGCATGTTTGGTGCATTGCACATTGTGCAACTGCCCCAAAGGGGTGCTCCGGTAGAGGCAAGGGAATGGTAAGACCAAGTCAAAATTCAAAAGTGAAAAAGCTAAAAGTATATACGGCTCCCGAACAGGGGGCCGTTTTTTGTTTTAAAAGAACAAAAACCTCTTTTTCTTCTTTCTCGGTGGAGCTATGGAAACGATCTTATCAGCACCAATGGCGTATTTCACCAGGTAGGCTGTCTTATATCTTTTCTTACTTTTCTTTCTCAGCTTGCCCAATGTATTGGTAGCAGTGTCCTTTACTATTGTTGTGCCGCGAGACGACAGCACACCCAAGTCAAAACCTTCGGGGGCCGATGCGTATTGCTTGCTACGCAATAGTTCGTCTATCCGGCGCTGCACTTCTTTGGGCGATCGGAAGCTGGTCTGCGCAAAAGAGCACCCGGCAGAGATAAGCAAAAGGCAGAGCAGCAACGTCCGTTTCATAAGTACCAAAAATAGAGAATAAATTGATGTTTACAAGAATGGTAATAGTGTGTATTTTGTTATTTTACAGCCATGGGTGCGACAGATTTTTCTAATAGAAATAACATAATTATTGTTGATGCAACGATAACTATGTTCTCTACAGAAGACGGAGGGCGGCAGACTAGCATTTTTACCGGATATAGACCGAATCATGCGTTCGTTAAAATAGATAATCCTTCTTTTCAAACGTATATTGGAGAGGTCCAGTTTGATGATAAAAAGGAAATCAGACCGGGAGAGAGCGGTGATGTTACTGTGTATTTTCTTATTATGGGTGCTATAGAGTTGTTTTTGACAACAGGTAGAATATGGTGGATATATGAAGGGGGGAGATTGGTCGGTCAGGGGGACGTAAAGGCTGTAAAACAACAACCGAGATAAAAGCTTGGGATCCTGTTGATCTATACAAACCCCATACCTCCATTTCCCGTAATTTTGCACCCATGAATCTTTCAGCTCCTTCGCACATAGCCAATTATATTGGCGGCAACCTGCAGGCTCCCATCAATGGCCAGTATATGGACAATGTAAACCCAGCCACCGGCCAGGTATACAGCCAGACGCCCGACAGTGACATGGACGATGTGAGTGCAGCCGTTGCAGCGGCTAAGGCGGCTTTCCCTAAATGGAGCACAACACCGCTGGAAGAGCGTTTTAAAGTACTGAACCGTATTGCCGAGCTGATAGACGACAACCTGGATGCGCTGGCCCTGGCAGAGACCAACGATAATGGTAAGCCACTGTCGCTGAGCAAGCGGGTAGATATACCACGTGCTTCCAGCAACTTCAGGTTCTTTGCTACGGGCATTATGCACTTCAGCACAGAGAGCCACAATATGGAAGATAAAGCCATCAACTACACCTTGCGCCAGCCTATTGGCGTGGTGGGCTGCATCTCTCCTTGGAATCTGCCTCTTTATTTATTCACCTGGAAGATAGCACCGGCACTGGCTGCCGGTAACTGTGTTGTTTCTAAGCCCAGCGAGGTAACACCAATGACGGGCTACCTGCTCAGCATCATCTGTAAAGAAGCAGGCCTGCCCGATGGTGTGCTGAACATACTGCACGGCGGCGGCCCTAAGTGCGGGTCGGCCATCGTAAGCCATCCGGAGATAAAGGCCATATCTTTCACCGGCAGCACACGCGCTGGTAAGGACATTGCCAGCATTGCAGCGCCTATGTTCAAAAAGGTGTCGCTGGAGCTTGGCGGTAAGAACCCCAACATCATTTTCGCCGATTGTAACTGGGATAAGATGATGAGTATCACCGTGCAGAGCAGCTTTGCCAACCAAGGCCAGATCTGCCTTTGTGGCAGCCGTATATTGGTAGAAGAAAGCATCTACGAAAAATTCAAAGAAGAATTCATAGCCCGTATAAAGAAGCTGACCGTGGGCGATCCACTGGTGGATACTACTCGCCAGGGTGCCGTGGTCAGCAAAGTACACTTCGACAAGGTGATGGGCTGCATAGAGTTGGCCAAACAGGAAGGTGGTAATATACTGCTGGGTGGCAACGCCATAAAAGGTACGGGCCGCTGCGAGAATGGCTACTTTATTGAGCCTACCATTATAGAAGGCCTGGGCCCCGATTGCCGTACCAATATGGAAGAGATATTTGGCCCGGTAGTTACCCTGCAATCATTCAAAACAGAAGATGAGGCCATGCAACTGGCCAACTGCAGCGATTACGGCCTGGCCGCCACCATATGGACACAAGACGTTACCCGCGCCAACCGCGTAGCGGCCAAAGTGCACAGCGGCATCATCTGGGTAAACTGCTGGTTGCTGCGCGATCTGCGTACTCCGTTTGGTGGATTTAAAAATAGCGGTGTGGGT
This sequence comes from Chitinophagaceae bacterium, assembly GCA_947455215.1. Classification (GTDB taxonomy): domain Bacteria; phylum Bacteroidota; class Bacteroidia; order Chitinophagales; family Chitinophagaceae; genus Flavipsychrobacter. The sequence continues at coordinate 9,042 of CANGNA010000065.1, read as the reverse complement.
CGCGAAGGTGGCTGGGATGCGCTACGCTTCTTTACCGAGCCTAAGAATGTGTGTATAGATATGGGATAACAACAAAACTGTTGATAGCAGAGGCGGTTGTGCAAACAACCGCCTTTTTTGTCCATTGGAAAATAAGGATATTTGTATAGAAACAAGTTACTTATGAAACGTCTGCTTACCCTGGTAGCCATTTTATATTGCTGGTACGCACAGGCCCAGGTAACGGTTGTGACCGCGCAAGGTCCGGGCCCATACTCCAAAACTAAAAGGGAGGCATTCATGGATAGCTTCCGACATAGCACCACTATCTTTATATTACAGTACCGCGATTACGAGCAATTGGCGGCCTATGAGCAAGCCATCAAGCGCTCGTGGACGGTAACACCGTATAAGATCATCAGGCCGGAAGAACTGCTGGCATACGAAGGCAAAACCGGCTATTCCTTCTTTTCATTTGCCGCATTCTATACCGGTAAGCACAATACCACACAGCATCTTATGTATGGCTTATGGATGCCTATGCTGAATAAAAAGGGGCGGTTTAAGAATCAATACTTTTTTGCACAGATACTCCTGTACCCCGAATGGAACAAGCGGATCAACATGGCCGACTACTCCCGGTCGAAACACAAGTACGATGCCAGCCTGATGAACTGTGTGCTGGACCAGGCAACATTCTACAACTGGAATGCCACCTTCCTGGGCGGATATCTGAAAACAATAGACCAGAGGCTAAAAGACAATAGGAAATATGATAGCTGGTATGACTACAGCGTTGAAACAATAGCCACTTTAAAAAAAGACACCTTGTTTATACCCGCCTATACCAAGATCAAAGAAAAGATATGGCAGAACGCTGTGTATAACGATAGCACACTAACCGAGGAAAGTATACATGCAGAATACCCGTACCCCGTGCAGTTCATTACCCTTGATGGGCTTGAGAAGCGGGTACAGTCCGGGTTGGCTACCAACTACCTTGTGTTCACCGTAGATGCCTCTACCAAGTACATAGATATATACTCCAATACCTCCGGGCTTATCTATAATCATATGAGCCTGTTATCGTGGACGTTCAAGAATAAAGACATGGCGCATATCACACAGGCCATACAGCAGGTTAATACGAGGTAAATGACCTGTTAACTTATTGTCATTGCAGGCGCGTTAACGCATTAATTTAATATTCTATCCCTTAATTTTGCCGACAATGACGCAAACAGAATTTATAGCAGCCGCACTGAAAGAAGATGTGGGCACCGGAGATTACTCTACCCTGGCCAGCATACCCGCGGATGCACGTGGCATGGCTGTGCTGAAGATAAAGGAAGATGGTATCATAGCAGGTATAGAACTGGCCAAAGCTATCTTCCATTTCCTGGAGCCGGAGGCTACATTTACTACCTATAAAAAAGATGGCGACCGCGTAAGCAATGGTGACGTAGCTTTTGAGGTGGCAGCATCGGTACATACCATTCTTAAAGCCGAGCGCCTGTCGCTGAACTGTATGCAGCGCATGAGCGGCATAGCCACCCTCACCAGCCAGTATGTGGATGCGATAAAGGAGTACAAAACAAAGATCCTGGATACCCGCAAAACAACACCGCTGTTCCGCGCTTACGAAAAGCAGGCTGTGGCCATAGGCGGCGGCATGAACCATCGCATGGGCCTGTACGATATGGTGATGCTAAAAGACAACCATATAGATTTTTGCGGTGGTATAGAAAAAGCCATACAAAAGACCAACGACTACCTGGTGGCCAATAACCTGGACCTGCAAATAGAAGTGGAGACACGCACAATAGAAGATGTAAAAGCGGTACTGGCCTGTGGTGGTGTACACCGCATAATGCTGGACAATTACAGCCCGGACCAACTGCAGGAAGCGGTAAACCTGATAGCCGGCAAGTATGAGACCGAAGCATCCGGAGGAATAAAACTGGAGAATATTGTTGACTATGCCCGGACAGGAGTAGACTTTATTTCTGTAGGCGCCATCATTCATCATGCAGTTAGCATGGACCTTAGCCTTAAAGCCAAGATCATATGAGTAAGAAGCACATCACATTCATCATTAACCCGCGTGCCGGTGTAGAGCGTGAAAAGGAGATCAAATCGGCCATTAAAGCGCAGCTGAATGAATTTCTGTATAGCTACGATATACAGTATACCCAGTACGCCAAACACGGCACTGAGCTGGCCAGGGCTGCCGCAGCCAATGGTGCCTATGCTGTAGTTGCCGTAGGTGGTGACGGATCGGTGAACGACATTGTAAAGGGTCTTGCAGGCACAGATACGGCATTGGCTATCATACCCAAGGGCTCTGGCAATGGCATGGCGCGTACCATGAAGATACCGCTTGATACTTTTGCGGCGGTAAAAGTCATTAACAGCGGCCGTGTGGCTACCATGGATATAGGTTACGCCAACGATCTGTTGTTTGTAAGTAATGCAGGTGTTGCATTTGACGCCCTGATCTCAAAGAAATTTGCTAAAAGCGAGAAGCGCGGCTTTGGCGTATATAGCTGGCTGGTGACCAAACACCTATGGACGTACAAACCGTGGCCGTTCAAAATAAATATTGATGGTAAAGATGTAGACGATAAAGCATTTATGATCACCGTAGCCAACGGGCAACAGTTTGGCTACAACTTTCGCATAGCGCCCACAGCCAGCTATTCCGATGGTTTGTTGGACCTAGTTATCGTGAAGCCCTTTCCTAAAGCATTGGGTGGCCTTATAGCGCTGCGGGCTATGCAGGGCAATATTTTAGACAGTCCATACGTAACTCACTTACGCGGAAAAGAAATAACTATATCGCATCCACAGCTGAAGCTGATGCAGACGGACGGCGATGCTCATGAATGCGCCAGCGAGATAAAGTTCAGTATAAAGAAAGGCGCACAAAAGATAATAGTGCCATAAACAAACAGAGGCGTGCTCAACAGCACGCCTCTTAGTTTTCACTCCTCAACTCCATCACACAACTCACAACTTCAAACCACACATCTTCCGTCCTCAACTCATTCGCGCATCCTTCTTCACAATTCGTTCGGCCTCATACTCATCTTCACTATTCCTTTTGTTTGTATGCTCTTTTCGGCCTCATACTCTTTTTCACATCATCCGCCTCAACTCGCTTTCTGATGTAAAAGTACTATGCCCGCAGAGGGCATACCAAATATTGTTGACTAACGGTCGAAAAAGGTGATGAACGGCAATGATGTGGGGTAAACATTGGGGAAATGAGGGTAAACCAAAGCACAAAAAAAGACGGACCAGCCGCCTTACAAACCTTTTAACCTTTAACCTGTTTAACTTGGCTACCCATATATTTCTATATGCACATCTTTGTTGGTGTAGCCCTTCTTCAAAATGCGCTCTTTAGCCTCATCGGTCATGGCACGCCAGCCGCAAAGCATAAAGTATGCGGGCGGATTATGATGGCTTAATTGCTCGTAGATATGATGCACATAACCTGTTTTGCCTTCCCATTCCTGCCTGGATAATACAGGGTGATAATGGAATCCGGGCATAGTTTGCTCCAGCTGTTTCAGCTCGTCATAATACAGTAGGTCTGTCTGTGTGCGGGTACCAAATACCAGGTGTATGTCTTTATGCGGTATGTCTTGTTGCTGTATATAGTGAACCATACTGCGGAAAGGAGCAATACCGGTACCGGTGCAGATAAGATAGAGGTCCTTATCCAGTTCCGCCGGCAATACAAACACCCCCTGCGGGCCGCGGAGTGTTAGCTGGCTGCCTTCTTTTATCTCGTTAAAAAGATATTTGGTGCCGGCACCACCTTCCAGTTCTACTATCAGCAACTCTATGGTATTGGTGCCGTTGGGCCACGAGGCTATACTGTAGCTGCGCCAGCGCTTGTTGCGCTGCTCATGTATGGGGAGGTCCAGCGTTACAAACTGGCCCGGCTTAAAGTCGAATACGGCAGTTTCGGGTAGCGCCACAACAAACCTGCGGGTATATGGTGTTACCTGGTCTATCTGCTTTACTATCCCCGTTTGCCATGCTGGTATCATGCTGGTGCAAAGGTATCTATTATTTGGTGTAGCGGCAGGCTGTTCTCGCAATATTGCTATTGAAAATACCGTATAACGGCAGCATGACTTGAAGAACAGGGGCATTAAGCCATTGAGCTATTGCGCCATTCAGCCATTATATTGTTACCTTTGCGCCAAAATTTTTAAAATATATGGCATTACAGGCAGGCATAGTGGGATTGCCCAACGTAGGAAAATCTACACTATTTAACGCAGTAAGCAACAGTGCAAAGGCCCAGGCCTCTAATTACCGTTTCTGTACTATAGAACCCAATGTAGGGCAGGTAGATGTGCCCGATGAGCGCATGAAAGTGCTGGCCGACCTGGTGCAGCCACAGCGCACCGTGCCTACTCAGATAGAATTTGTGGACATTGCCGGCCTGGTAAAAGGTGCCAGTAAGGGCGAAGGTTTGGGCAATAAGTTCCTGGCCAATATCCGCGAGGTAGATGCCATTGTGCATGTTATCCGCTGCTTCGAAGACGATAACATCCTGCGCGAAGAAGGCGAGATCAACCCTATAAGCGACAAAGAGATAATAGACACCGAGCTGCAGCTGAAGGACCTGGATAGCGTGGAGAAGAAGATAGCCCGCCTGGAGAAAATGGTGAAGACCGGTGATCCTAAAGTAAAGCGCCAGTTGGAAGTACTGGAAAACTGCAAAAAGCACCTGTTCGAAGGCAAGAACATACGTGGTATGGAACTGGAAGGCGAGGATAAGGAAGCTACTTACGACCTGTTCCTGCTCACAGAAAAGCCGGTACTGTATGTAGCCAACGTAGATGAAGCATCTATCCTTACCGGCAACAAGTATTCTGAAGCGCTGGTGAAAATGGCAGCAGAAGAAGGTGCACAGGTGATAGTAATGAATAACAGCATAGAAGCGCAGATAACCGAGCTGGAAAGCGCCGAAGACAAAGAAATGTTCTTCAGCGAATACGGTCTTACAGAGCCGGGCCTGAACCGCCTGATCCGTTCTGCTTACAAGTTGCTGAATCTCATTACCTACTTTACTGCAGGTGTGCAGGAAGTGCGTGCATGGACCATCCACACCGGCTGGAAGGCGCCACAGGCAGCCAGCGTTATCCATACCGATTTTGAGAAAGGCTTCATCAAGGCTGAAGTGATCGCCTATAAAGACTTTGTACAGTACAAAACAGAAGCAGCCTGCCGCGAAAATGGCAAGCTGCGTATAGAAGGTAAAGAATATGTGGTGCAGGATGGCGACGTGATGCACTTCCGCTTTAATGTGTAATGTTCTTTAAAAAAGAAATACAACAAGATATTACAGCAGGCCCTGTAAGGGTCGGTAATACCAGCGTAGGGTTTCAACCCTACGACTTAAGAAGCATAAAAAGCAACAGGATACCTATCCTGTTGCTTTTTACTTTTTTATACCTGGCATCATGCCGGCAAAAGATCGCCACTACGCAGCAAGCTACGCCTGCCCATTGGCCTGTCCTGCAAACCGGTGATATTGTAATGCGCGCCGGCACAGGGCCGTACAGCAATGCACTGGCTATGCTGAACGCGCGCGATAAAACATGGTCGCATTGCGGCATTGTGGTGGTAGAAGACGGTTACCCTTTTGTGTATCACAGCATTGGTGGAGAAGACAATCCTGATATGCGCCTAAGGCGGGATTCGGTTGATGTGTTCTTCGCCACACGTTATTGCAAAGGCATGGGTGTGGCCCGGTTCAACGCTGGCGTGTTAGATACAACAAAACTGGTCTCTGCCATTCACCAATATTATGATCGTCATCCGCTGTTCGATATGCACTTCGACCTGGCGACAGACGATAGATTATACTGCTCAGAATTCATCTATAAGGTCATTATCAGAACCACTGCCGACACAATGCTTATCCCAACATCGCAAACACAGGGCAAAAGGTATGTGGGTATAGATGATCTGTACCTAAGCCCCCGCGCCCGGCTGATGTGGAAAGTGCTCTTATAGTTGGCGGCTATGACCGGATAAAGAACAATTAATCGTAGAGCTTTATTTAGTCGTCATTCCTTAATACCTTTGGACACCAATTAACAGGCGAATGAAAAAGAACATTCTTTCATATATTATAGTATTTGTAGCTTTTGCTGCATTGGCAAGTTGCAGTAAGACAGCACCAAAAGATGTAGCGCGCGAGTGGCTCACAGATTTTTATCACCTGGACTACGACGCAGCCAAAAAATACTCTACCGAGGATACCAAGAACATGCTGAATGTACTGGAAGGCTTTACTAATGCCCTCCCCGACTCTACTCGTCAGCGTGCAAAATCAGCAACCATCAATATCAAGTCGCTGAAGGAAGATGCTAACACAGCTACAGTAACCTTCACTACTTCTGAAGAGCCTAACAAAGAACAGCCGCCGCTGAAACTGGTAAAGCAGGACAACAAATGGCTGGTGCAGTTTACCAAGGCCGACTTTACTGGTGCAGAAAATGCAGATGCAGCTGCCACGGGTGGAGCCACTATATCTCAGGATGCTCCTGCAGCCCCGGCAACAGCCGATGCGCCGATGACCACGCCTGATACGGCCGCTCAAAAGCAATAAAACAAACAAGATATTTTTTAGAACGGCTACCTGTAAGGGTAGCCTTTTTATTGTTTCCGGCGCAACCGCATAGTTAAAAGTAGCTGTGTGAGGGTAATTTGTTTTACATTTTATACTATCTTTGTACTAACATGTCCACCCCCCTTCCCATAGAACAGGGCGCTTAGGGTGGACTTTTTACTTTTATCTCTATGGGCAAAGTTCCTTACGCTAAGCCATCTCTATCGTATTTAGATCAGATAAATCAGTTAAAAACCAGAGGATTACAATTCAGAGACGAAGCGAAAGCGCTTCATATACTGGAAAATATAAGTTATTTCCGACTTAGTGGTTATTGGTATCCCTTGTTGGCAGATAAGCAAAATCACATATTCAAACCAGAGGTCACCTTTGAATCCGCCTTTCAACTTTACTGTTTCGACCGAGAACTACGGATGATGATTACATCGGAACTGGAAAAAATAGAGGTTTCGGTCCGTGCCAAAATGATACATGTCCTGTCAGATGCTCATGGTCCTTTTTGGTTTCAGGAGATACGGTTGTTTAAAAACGGCAACACTTTTCAGAAAACACTTTCCAAATTGCAAGAGGAGTTTGACAGAAGTGACGAAGAGTTTATCCAAGCATTTAAGAAAAACTATACAGACCCTTTTCCCCCTGCATGGATGATCCTGGAAATAACTTCATTAGGTACATTATCTAAGTTATTCGGTAACCTTAAAACGCCTTTAGAACGACGGTCTATAGCAAAGTTTTATGGGTTAGCGGATAGTGTTTTTGAAAGATGGTTACATAGTATTGTGTACTTAAGAAATGTTTGTGCACACCATACTCGTCTTTGGAACAGGGATATGCGGATTGGTACACAGTTTCCCAAAACGCCTGGAAAGTTGTGGATACAAAATACTAACGTCAGCACAAACAAAACGTATTTTGCTCTCTGCATGATTCGTTACTTGCTACAAACGGTTAATCCGAATACGACATTCACCGAAAGGTTAAAGACTCTTTTTGCCAAGTATCCATCTGTGGACTTGCGCTCGATGAATTTTCCAAATGGTTGGGATCAAGAGCTGCTCTGGAAATGATGTGCCAAACCGTTTACTTTTTACTTCCCCCTTTTATTTATTATTTTACAGCATGGCGTTAAATTATGTCTGGATATTCTTCCTGGTAGTGGGCATTATTGCCGGCATCCTCAAATCCGTTGTGCTGGGCGATACAGGGCTGCTGTCTGATATGATGAAAGCGCTTTTCGACGCTGCAAAAAACGGCTTCGAGATATCGTTGGGCCTTACCGGCGTGATGACCCTCTGGATGGGCATTATGAATGTGGGTAAGGAGTCTGGTATTATCAGCCTGTTTGCCAAAGCAGTATCTCCGTTGTTCAGGGTATTGTTCAAGGGCATACCCAAAGACGACCCCGCCTACGGCAGTGTCACCATGAACCTGTCTGCAAATATGCTGGGGCTTGACAATGCCGCCACCCCGCTGGGCCTGGATGCCATGCGCGACCTGCAAAAACTCAATCCATCTACTGATACTGCATCCGATGCGCAGATCATGTTCCTGGTGCTCAACACTGCGGGCATCACGCTCATTCCTACGTCGGTAATAGCCATGCGGCAAACCATAGCGCTGGAGCAACACGTGGCCAACTTTAACGCTGCCGATATTTTTCTGCCTACGCTTATTGCCACATTCATTGCCTTTGTTTCCGGCATCATCATTGTGTCACTGTTTCAGCGTATCAATATTTTCAAGTGGCCGGTTATCCTGTTTGTAGCCGGTTTCGGCGGCTTGATAGCGCTGGTACATCACCAGCTTTCGCAAATGCCGGCCGAGCAAATGAACAAGACCATGGGTGCCATAGGCAGCGGTATCATACTGTTGGTGGTCACTATTTTTATAGTGGCCGGCGCTGTAAAAAAGCTGAACGTTTATTCGCTCTTCATAGACGGTGCCAAGGGGGGCTTTGCTGCTGCTACGGGTATCATCCCCTACCTGGTGGCCATGCTTATAGCCATCAGCGTATTCCGCGCCTCGGGCTGTATGGATTACCTGGTAAATGGCATAGCCGCTGTGGTAGCCGCCTGCGGACTGAATACTGACTTCGTGCCTACCCTGCCTATAGCCTTAATGAAACCCCTTAGCGGCGGCGGTGCCCGCGGCCTTATGGTAGACGTAATGAAAACCTATGGCGTAGCCTCTTTCCAGGGCAAGCTGGCCGCCATCATACAAGGCTCTACAGAAACCACCTTCTATGTATTGGCGGTATACTTCGGCAGCGTCAACATAAAGAACAGCCGCTACGCCCTTGCCGCCGGACTGTTGGCCGATATGATGGGTCTTATTGCTGCCATTGTAGTCGGCTATATTTTCTTTCATTAGGTAAAACAATATGAAGCGTATCTACCCCATAT
>CANGNA010000064.1 GCA_947455215.1 Chitinophagaceae bacterium | reverse complement strand
TGTACCACTACATTGTTTGGCAAGCCGCTTACGGCAAGTGTTACAGTTTCTTGCGCCGAGTTTTGGTTCTGGATATTAAGCGGTAATGCTACAGTTGATACTACGTTGTTGGTAAGTGTTACGTCGTGAATACCGTTTACGGTAAATGAAGCGGTGTCTGTAACCGTTGTTTTACTGCATCCCCATAATAGGGTTGCTGCAAGCAGCATAGCGAAGAGTTTTTTCATAGCAGCAAAAGTAATTAAATATTTTTAATTGAATATCTGATAGTAAGGTGATCACTTGGTCACCAGTATGTTCTCGGAAAATTTCTTTGATACGGTGGTGTTCCCACCCATGCCTATCTTGATGATCAGCGAGCCGTCAAAAGCAATACGCTCAGCAATGGTGATCTTGGTGCCTATACCCACGTTCAGCTGTTTCAGGTATTGCAGGAAGGGTGTAGACGTGTCTTTCACACCCACCACGGTACATTTCTTCCCATCCTCAACCTCTTCAAGCGTTGTGGTAGATGTAGGGGGTATCTCTCCGTTAGATTTCGGTATGGGGTCACCATGCGGGTCGAACTGGGGGAAGCCCAGGTATTTGTCCAGCCTGTCGGCGAGCTCGGGGTGTTGTATATGCTCCAGCTGCTCAGCTATCTCGTGTATCTCGTCCCAGGTATAGCTTAGCTTTTCGTGCAGGAATACTTCCCACAGGCGGTGCTTACGCACAATAAGCAAGGCAGCCTTACGGCCTTTGTCTGTAAACTTTACACCCTTGGTCTTTTCGTATGATATCAGTTTTTTATCAACCAGTTTCTTGATCATATCCACTACCGAGGCGGGGTTGTTACCCAGCGCCTCTGCCATAGCAGTAGGCGTGATCTTCTCACTTACGCTCAGCCGGCTGATGTTGTAGATCGCCTTCAGGTAATTCTCTTCAGATAGTGTTTGCATTGCCGACATATTGTAAAGATAGAGATTGTACAGTATTCTAAAAATTAGTCAAGGCTAATTTTATTTTGTTTGTTAAACAAAATAATTATTTATGTTTGCCAAAAAATGCTTTGAAAACTACAATGCTGACTGCGGTCTGTTTGCTGCTAAATATGATAGTATACGGACGTAATGGCAGTTTATACGGAGTGGTACGTATAAATGGCAAGGAGGCGGAGATGGTGACCATACATTTATTACATACCGCTACCGGCACCAGGACCAATGCAGATGGGAGATATGAGCTACAGGATATTCCGGAAGGTAGTTACGATGTTAGCTACTCATATGCAGGGTATCAGACAGAAATAAAACACATTACTATACACACCGGCGAACAATTGAAAGTAGATGTGATATTGCATGAAAACCATTCTGACCTGGATGAGGTAGTAGTAACAGGTGTATCAAGGGCAACAGAGATCCGCAGAAACCCCGTGCCAATGGCTGTGGTGAACCGGCAGGAGCTGGAAGCCCACGTAAGCGGTAATATAATAGATGCCATAGTGCAGGGCACACCTGGCGTAGCAGCAGTAACAACCGGGCCAAATATATCTAAGCCATTCATAAGAGGACTAGGATATTACCGCGTACTTTCTTTATACGACGGTATACGCCAGGAGGGCCAGCAATGGGGCGACGAGCACGGCATAGAAATAGACCAGTATGTGGTAGACCGGGGCGAGGTAGTGAAGGGGCCGGCCAGCTTGGTCTATGGGTCTGATGCCACAGCCGGGGTGATCAATATGATACCGCGGATGCCGGCATCAGGAACGGGATTGACAGGGGATGTAGCGCTGGACCATCATACCAACAATGGTATGATGGGTGCGTCTGCCGGTTTGGGCAAACGCAATAGAACATTTTTCTGGACAGTACGCGGCTCGGCAAAGGCAGCGCACGACTATAAGAACAAAGCCGATGGCTATGTTTATAATACCGGGTTCAGGGAATACAATTTTTCTGCTAAGGCGGGTGTAGAAAGGCAATGGGGTAAGATGCAATTCGGGCTTACCATTTACGATAACCTGCAGGAGATACCCGATGGCAGCCGCGACTCCGTCACGCGCAGATTTACCCGGCAGGTATATGAAGCTGACAGCGACGACATAAAGACGAGACCTTTAGTAAATGATGATGAGCTACGGACATATAGCTTATCGGTATTGCACCAGCACATACAGCATTCGCGGGCATATGTGCATGGTTTGTTCAGGTATGGTAATGGCGGTGAGTTACATATATCGCTGGCTGTGCAGCAGAGTGTACGCCGGGAATATAACCATCCGAAATTCCCGGGCCAGGCCGGGCTATATGTGGTGCTGAACACGCTGAACTATGACATAAAGTACAATCTGCCGGTATGGAAGCATATAGCCGCAACTATTGGCGTGAACGGTATGTTGCAAAGTAACAGTAGTAAGGCAGCTACAGACTTTCCTATACCCGACTATCAGCTTTTTGACGCAGGTGCATTTGTTATGGTGCAGCGGTCGTGGAACAGGCTGGAGCTGTCCGGCGGGTTGAGGTATGATGTGCGCAACATAGCCTGGGATGACTTTTATGTAGGAAAAGGCAGTACAGGTTTTACCGCACATGTGCACGACACTGCCGGGGCCATGCTGCAGTTCCCGGCGTTCAGTCACCGGTATACAGGTGTGTCCGGCAGTGCAGGCGCTACTTATACGCTTAACCATCATTGGCTGCTGAAGGCTAATATAGCGCGTGGTTACCGTGCGCCAAACATTACCGAAACAGGTTCTAACGGCCTGGACCCCGGTGCACATATAGTGTACCTGGGCAACAGGAGTTTTAAGCCAGAGTTTACCTTGCAGGAGGATATAGGCGTCATCGCTACATTTAATGGCGTCTCGCTGAGTGCTGAATTGTTCAATAACCACATAGACAACTATATATACCAGGCGCGTGCATTCGATGCCAGTGGTAACCCTCTGGTGATAGTGCCGGGGAATACGACGTATAAATATCAGCAGGCGGCAGCACGCCTGTATGGCGGCGAAATAAGTATCCGTATTACACCCCGCAAGGCCGGCTGGCTAACTGTAGGGCAGTCATTAGCATATACAGAAGGCCTTAATCAAAGCGCCACCCTGCGCGATCAATATAAAGATGCTGCACGTTATCTGCCGTTCATTCCACCACTGCATGCGCAAACCGAAGTGGTATTGCAGCGGAAGAAAAAGACAGGTTGCTTTTTAAATGCAGGAGCACGCCTGGCTATTGATGCCTTTGCTACGCAACAATATTTTTACGGCGCAGATAATACAGAAACTGCTACGCCCGGCTATGCTCTGCTGAACATGGGCTGCAATGCTACGATAACAGGTAGGCACGGTAAAGAAATATGCACGTTTTACATACAGGCCGCAAATGTTACCAATACGGTATATCAATCGAACATGAGCAGGCTAAAGTATTTTGAGTATTACAATGTAGCACCCGGCAGCCGGTCTGGCATCTATAACATGGGCCGTAATGTCAGCTTGAAAGTTACTGTGCCTTTTGGCACATAGCAATTAGAAATATTGCTGTAGATTGCACCCCGAAAGCGACTATTCTTAACATCTCTGCCGGCAGGCAGGAGCACATTTTGGCTATGCGTAAATTAAACACACTGATCATTGCAGGTGCGGCACTGGTAGCTGCATCGTGCCAGAGCGGCAATAAAGGGCAGGTAACCAGCAAAGAGATATCTGCACAAACCTTCGATAGCCTGCTAACGGCAAAGCCCGATGCGCAGCTGGTAGATGTGCGCACCAATACAGAATATAATGGCGGCCACCTGAAGAATGCCCGTAACATAGATGTGAATACTTCCGATTTCAAGGAGCAGTTCAGCTCTATGAATAAGAAGAAGCCGGTATTTGTGTACTGCCTGGGCGGAGGTCGTGGCAATACTGCAGCCGAGGAGCTTAAAGAGCTTGGCTTTACCGAGATATATAACTTGCAGGGTGGTATTACCAGCTGGCGTGCTGCCGGTAAGCCGGTAGAGCAGGGTGTGGCACCCAGGGAGAGCGGCTTGACCACTGATGACCTGGCCAAAGCGGTGAACAAGCCTAACTATGTGCTGGTAGACTTCAACGCACAATGGTGCGGTCCATGCAAAAAGCTATCACCGATACTGGATGAGCTGGGCGAACAAAAAAGGGATAAACTGAGCATCCTGAAAATAGATGCTGATGCCAACCCGGCCTTACTTGCCGAGAAAAAAATAGAAGGGATTCCGTACCTTGAGCTATATAAGAACGGAGAACTGGTATGGAAGCATGAAGGTTTCATAACAGCAGAAGACTTGATCAAAGAAACACACTTATAGTATATGCCACTGAACACGATACTGATATTGATATTGATAGGCCTTACTGCCGGTATACTTGGCGGTATGATAGGCATTGGCGGCGGTATTGTAATGATACCTATGATGGTACTGCTGCTGGCCCTAGACCAGAAGACCGCCCAGGGCACCAGTGTGGCCATCATGTTGCCACCCATTGGTATACTGGCAGTATATAACTACTATAAGGCAGGCTATGTAAATGTAAAGTATGCGGCGATCATTGCTGCTGCTTTCATTATCGGCGGCTACTTCGGTTCTAAGCTGGCCCTGGGTATACCCACCGATGTGACCAAAAAGATATTCGCGGTGATCATGGTGCTGATAGCCGTAAAGATGTTCTTCGGTAAGTGACGACATGCAGTAGATTTTTATGAAAAGCCCCGAATGCACATGTATCCGGGGCTTTTTGATTCTTGCCGGATAGTTATCGGATGACAAGACGCAAGGTGCGTATCTCGCTATCGTTATGTATCGTTAGCAGGTACATGCCCGGCGTAAATCCCGTTGTTGTTATTGTTTTATTCAGTTCTCCATTGTTCAGCATTGCTTCGTCTGTGTACACTATACGGCCCGGCATATCGGTTATACTGATGCGGACCTTACCGTTAGTATTCCCTATAGTTCCGCGAACAATGAACATGCCCGATGAAGGATTAGGGACAATATCAAGCGTACTGCTATTACTTGCTATATTGTTAACGCCAACATTGTTGCCAACTGTTATGTGTATATAGTTGAAATCAGATACACCACTGCACTGGTCGTTATTGGTAACCACACAGTTGATGGAGTCTCCCGTGTGCAAGTCATTAGTGATGTATGTGGCGCTGGTAGCACCCGCTACAGGTATGGCGCCTACAAACCATTGGTAGGTAGGTGCAAGGCCCCCGCCGCTTATGATGTTGACCGTAAAGGTATCATATGCGCCTGCATTGATGATGTAGCCCGGTGTGGCAGATATGCTGCCAACGGGTTGTGCTATTGGTATCACCGTCATGGCTGTGCTCTCGTTATCTGTTGGTGTAGTAAGGCAAGGGAAGTTACTGGTGAGCACCACCTGCACTATATCTCCGTTTGCCGGCGGGTAAGTAAATATGGCGCCTGCACCAGCCGGGTTGCCGTTTACCAGCCATTGGTATTGCGGATCGGTACCGCCGTTGGTTTGCGATGCCATATACACTACAGGATAACCTTCGCAGGAAACAGGGCCGGGGTTGATGGATGTGGTCACATTGGGCGTAACAAAAGGACTCACCGTAAGTATACGTGTTGCTAATGCTTGATCTGCCGTGCGGCAATAAGCATTACTGGTCATGTTGGCAGTTACCACATCACCGTTCGCCGGGAAGTAAGTAAATGTTGGTCCTATGCCTGAAGGTGTGCCGTTCACCGTCCATTGATAAGATGGAATGCTGCCGCCATCTACCGGGATGGGTGTAAATGTAGTAGGTACACCAAGGCATACGGTGTCGCCCATGCCGGTTGTTATATCCAGCGCCGGAGTAGCAATATGGTGAACATTCACCACCACATGTGTGCTGACTGTATCGGGTACAGCACAGGCCAGGCTGCTGAGGAACCAAACCCTTACCAGGTCGCCGTCTTCAGGCTCGTAACTGTAAGTAGTGCCACCTGCTGTAATAACATTATTCACGCTCCAGACATATATGGGCGATGTACCTCCCCAGGTGCTGGCAGCACTGAATGTTACAGATGTGCCCGCGCATACTTCCAGCGTACTTGCTGCCATAGTTACTGTTGGCGTTACAGAAAGGTCTACCGACACAGGCGTAAAACGGTAGCAACCTGTAGCAGGAATAGTATAAGTGATGTTGGCGGTGCCAATGCTTATGCCGGTAGTGTACCCGGTACCATCCACGGTAGCTATTGTAGCGTCGCTGGTAGACCAGCTGCCTGCAGGTGTGGCACTGCCGAGTGAAGTGGAAACGCCCACACAGATAATAGTATTGCCTGTAATGGGCTCCGGTAGTGGATTGATCGTTATTAGCGCGGTATCGGTAGCGATGCCGCAGCTATTCGTTACAGAATAGGTAATAATAGCATTGCCTGCAATGAGCCCGGTTACAACGCCCGATGAGTTGATAGTGGCTACGGTTGGCAAGCCGGTGGTCCAGCTACCGCCGGGTACAGTAGAGGTGAGCGGTACGCTGGACATACTGCACAAAACAGCGCCTGTAGCGCTACCTGCATTGGGCTGTGGTTTTACCGTTATAGGATGCGAAGCTGTTGCCGATCCGCAACTGAATGTAGACATCGTATATACTATTGAGGTGGTGGAGAGTGTTGGCGTAAGGCCTGTTACCATGCCGGTAGTCGTTACGGTGGCTATCGCAGGGCCTGCGCTTGTCCACATTCCGCCGGACACCGACGGCGTTAGCGACATAGATGCGCCATAGCAAACACTATCAGCGCCAGTAAGCGTACCAGCATTAGGTAATGCCTTCACGTAAACGGAATGTACGGTAGTTGCGGTGCCACAAACGGTGGTTACTGCATACTGTATATTAGCACTGCCCGGGCTCGCGCCATACACTGTATTGCCGCTTACAGTAGCGGTGCTTGTAGATAAGCTGCTCCATACACCACCAGTGGTGATATTAACCAGCGATATAGACGCACCCACACATACACTGTCGGGTCCCGTAATGCCCGCTACAGTTGGCAGTGGATTTATAGTTATAGCATATGCTGCTGTTGTAGTACCGCAGGTGTTGGTAACAGCGTATTTAATAGTATCTGTGCCCGCAGCAACACCGGTTACCGTACCTGTTGTTGTTACCGTGGCTAAAGAGGTATACACACTGCTCCATACGCCGCCGGTTGTAATGTTGCTGAGTGTTGTGGTAGCACCACCTGCGCATACGCTGGTAGCTCCTGTTATGGCAGCTACTACGGGTAGCGGATTTACCATCAGTGTAATAACGCCGGTGTCAGAACAGCCTGAAGCATTGGTGCCGGTTACCGTGTAAGTAGTTGTAGCAGTTGGGTTGGCAGTAATAGTTGCTCCTGTAGTTACAGAGAGTCCTGTAGAGGGGCTCCAGGTATATGTGCCGCCGGTACCGGCGCCTGTTGCTGTCAGGCTGGTACTGGTACCTATACAGACGCTGGCTGCCGCTGCTGTCGCTGAAACAGTAGGCGGTGTGCAGCCGGTGTTAACAGTGCCGAGTATGTTTAAGTAGTTTACCTGGAAAGTACCACCGCTACCACTTGCGCCGAAAGGGAAGACAGCCACAAGAATGCCCGCTGATCCAATGCCCGTAGGCAAGGTGCCGCCACCCCAGCTACTTGCAGAGATGGTGCCGCAACCCGAGTTGATAGGAGCGTGATTGAAATAATCTGCGACCCAGGTTACTCCATTGTCTAGGCTATAAGCATAATACGCAGACGCAGGACCGGTATTAGATCTTCTTAATGCTCCTTGCCAGCCGGTAATGTCTAGTGTGTAGCCGGTATTGGGCGTTATCTTGTAGTATACGTGGGCATTGGTGGGGCTGTAAGAGGCGGGTGTTGTGGGCATGGTCATGCCGCTAAGTCCTCCGGAACTGCACAACGTGGCTGAGCCAAAGCCGGTTTGTGTAAGTGCAGTAACAGTAACGTTTGGGTCAACAGCTGTAACAGCAGTGCTGCTGCCGCCAGACCCTGTATACTGTGCAACGAATTGGCCATAGCCTGCTGTACTTAAGATAAGGCATAAAGCAAATGCCAGTTTTATTGTTTTCATGATCTCCTTGCGTTGTCAGCCGACAAAATTCGGGAGAATAAAAAGCGTGAATATTACTATACCATTATGCTTCGATTAACATGCATGTAAAAGCCCGCTGCGTTAACACAGCGGGCTTTTACTATCGGTTAATAATTTTAGGTATAAGACTATAAAACCCACGGCTGTAAAGCGTCTGCCAGCTTACGGTCATTGCCCAGGCGGGCTACTTTGTTCTGTCCGCCCAGCTTGCCTATAGAGCGCATATACTCTATGAAAGCGTTCTTTTTCATTGGGCGTATCTTCAGCGTGTCCAGTATGCTGCCGGTTATCAGGTCGTCGTAGTATATGTTCTTTTCGCGCAGGGCATCATCCACGTCCATAGCAAAGCCTATCAGGTCGGCAGGGTCCTGTTCAAACTCTACAAACCATTCGTGGTAAGGCTTTCCCTCGCTCACCTGTATCATAGGGGCTATGGTAAACTCTGTAATGCGTACATTATGCTTCTGTGCGGCATGCATCAGCGCATGGTCCACTTCTTCGCCTATCACATGTTCGCCAAAGGCCGAGATGAAATGTTTTATCCTGCCGGTTACTACCAGCCTGTACGGTTCGGTGCTTACAAAGCGAACGGTATCGCCTATGTTATAGCCCCACAGGCCTGCATTGCTGTTAATGATGAGTGCGTAGTTCTCACCCACTTGTACATCTTTCAAGGATAGGCGTCGTGCACCTTCTTTGCCAAACTCTGCCGCAGGTACAAACTCGAAGAACATACCTGCATTGGTGTTCAGCAAAAGACCTTCGTGGCCCGGCAGGTCCTGGAAGGCAAAGAACCCTTCTGATGCGGGGAATGTTTCTATCATATCCACTTGGCCGCCCAGGCTGTCCATGAGACGTGCTTTGTAAGGTTCAAAGTTTACGCCGCCATGCACCAGCACCTGCAGGTTGGGGAACATCTTTTTTATCTTTTCACCGCTGCGCTGGCTCAACCAGTCAAAGTACATCTGCATCCATGGCGGTATACCGCTGATGAGCGTCATATCCTCATTGATGGTCTCTTCCACTATCTTACCCAGCTTGGTCTCCCAGTCTTCTATGCAGTTGGTCTCGAAGCTGGGTAGCTGGTTGCCGCGCAGGTAGCGGGGCACGAAGTGATTCACTATGCCGCTAAGCCTGCCCGTGGGTATGCTGCCGGTGCGCTCCATTTCGGGTGATCCGGAAAGAAAGATCATCTTGCCATCGGCAAATGCAGTGTTGCCCGTCTCGGCCATATAGCACAGCAGTGCATTGCGTGCGCCGTTGATGTGAAAATGGATAGACTCTTTACTGATGGGTATATACTTGGCGCCACTTGTTGTGCCGCTTGTTTTAGCAAAGTAAATTGGCCGGCCTTTCCATAAAATATTTTGGCCGCCATTTTTTATCTGGTCTATGTAAGGGATAAATGCTTCATAGTCGCGGATGGGTACTGCTTGCTTGAAGTCTTCGTATGTTTTTATCTCGCTGAATTTATGTTCCTTGCCAAAAGTCGTGTTGGCCGCGGTTTTCAGCAGGTAGTGCAATATTTCTTCCTGGTCTGCAACAGCAGTAAGCATGCCTTTGCGTATGCGTGAATGGATGATAGATGCATATGGTTTGGCCAGGAAAGATTTTATTTTCATGAACTATTTTTAATTTGACAAAGTTATTATTAATTTAGTGGTGAGGTTACAGTATCTGCACAGCCACTATATAGGTGAGTAAAGAATAAAGTGCAACACACAGCAGGCAGGTACGATCAGCTTTTTGACATATTGGATACTACATGTTTTTACGGCCGATGACCAATTATGTCTTGCAGAGTATACAGAAAAAACGGGAGATTATAAAAATTTTATTGTTTGAAATAAAAAACTGTATTACCTTTGCAAAAATATTTTAGGTTTATCATGTTTGTAATTGTAAATATAGCGGGTCAGCAGTTCAAGGTTAAAAAGAATGACGAGCTGTTCGTACACCGCCTGGCCGGTAATGCAGGAGACAAAGTTGAATTTTCTGATGTACTGATGACAAGCAACGAAGGTAGTGTTACCACATTTGCCGGTAACAGCACTGCTAAAGTTCACGCAGAGATCATCGATCATCTTAAGGGCGATAAGGTTATCGTGTTTAAGAAGAAGCGTCGTAAGGGTTATATGAAGAAGAATGGCCATCGCCAGTCTCTGACCAAGATCCGCATCAACGATATAGCTTAATCAATCCCACATTTTCTAAATAATTAAAGTAAGTACAAGAAATGGCACATAAAAAAGGTGAAGGTAGTGTAAGGAACGGACGCGATTCACACAGTAAAAGGCTTGGTGTAAAAATATTTGGCGGTCAGCCTGCTATCTCTGGCAATATCATTATCCGCCAGAGGGGTTCACAGTACCACATTGGTAACAATGTAGGCTTGGGTAAAGATTTCACTATCTTCGCTCTGGCTGATGGTATCGTTGAATTCCGCAAGGTGCGCAACAAAACATTAGTATCTGTAAAGGAAATATCCGAAATAGCAATGGCCTAACCCCCAACGCTATTTTGCCATAAAAAGTTTTTTTTGTTTACCCTTAAATTCACAAGTTATGGCAACAGCAAAGAAGGCAGCTCCTGCAAAGAAAGCAGCAGCACCTAAGAAAGCAGCGCCGGCCAAGAAGGCGGCACCTGCTAAGAAAGCGGCACCTGCAAAGAAAGCAGCGCCAGCAAAGAAAGCGGCACCTGCTAAAAAAGCAGCGCCAGCTAAAAAAGCAGCACCTGCTAAGAAGGCAGCTCCTGCTAAAAAAGCAGCACCTGCTAAGAAAGCAGCACCTGCTAAAAAGGCAGCAGCTCCTAAAAAAGCAGCACCTGCAAAGAATGCTGGCCCTAAGAAGGCGGCCGCTAAGAAGTAATCCAACTTTTAGCGAATTCAAAAAAGAGACTGTGTCACAACCGGTCTCTTTTTTTATGCCCATACATTAAGAAATGGCACCTAATTGATCTCATTATGAGGTACTACTATAAAAAAGATGGACAAACTTTAGGGCCGCTACCTGTAGAGGAACTTGTCAATGAGATAAGACATGATCCCTGGTAAGGCCCGAATATGGTGGTGATCCGGAATACATACCTGCTGAAGATGCCGGAATCTTTTTAGAATATTACGAGAAGTTCACGGCAAAACAGCCCCACACGCCTGCTCCTGTGCGCACTAACCCGAAAAGGACTACAAGAGGCATCACTACTATCAGTGGAGTTGCAGTGCTCACTATGCTACTGCATTTTGTTCATGTTATGCATTCTTGCAATCCGGTCAATGAACTGGAATTCGCCAGGGCGCACCCCGCCAATTTAATATTTATTGACAGTAATGGAACCGCGGACACTATCGACTATAATGATACTATTCCCAACAAGATATTAGCGCCTAAGCTATATTCCGATACCTCTTCTCTAAAATAAATTTGTTATTTACGTTTCATAACGTATCTTTACGTTATGAAACTAAAAAAGCAATTACCTACACTGACCAAGGCCGAGGAAGAGGTGATGCAAATAATATGGGATCTTGAAAAGTGCCTGGTAAAAGACATCATAGAAAAACTGGGCGACCCCGAAATCCCGCATAGCACTGTTTCATCGGTAGTAAGAATATTGGAAAAGAAAGGTTTTGTTACGCACAAGGCCTACGGGAAAACCTACGAATACTATCCCGCCATTGCCCGGGCCGACTATGCCCAACACGGCGTAAAAAATTTGCTCGAAAAATACTTCGGTGGCTCGCCTAAAAAGCTGGTCAGCTTCCTGGTGCAAACCGAAGACCTGGACCTGAAACAACTCAACGATTTGATGAAGACATTGAATGATACTAAAAGCTAAACACCATGCAGTACTTACTCAATGCAACAGCCATCTGGCTCATCAGCCTCTTAGCGTTCGATATTTTTTTGCGTCGCGAGAGCTATCACAGTTATAACAGGTGTTACCTGCTGGCGACTTTTATAGCAGGGCTTACACTGCCGCTGGTGTCTATTCAACCCGATAGTTATTTACAGCCGGCACTGCAGCAGCCCGTAGAGCAACTGATAGCCGTAAAAGGTAAGGTAGTGGCCGGTGCCGATGTCTCAGCTAACGGCGGCATCCAGTGGTTATGGGTAGGTTACCTGGCAGGTGTTGGCGTGGCATTGCTGCTGTTGACATTGGAAGCTGTTAAGTTGTACCGATACTATAGCACTGGTAACAGATCAAAGCTCAATGACTGGACGATAGTGGAGACCGGCAGAGAGCACGCACCCTTTTCATTTGCAACAATACTGTTCGTGCGCTCGCGTGCACACTATAGCGATACAGAGTGGCAAATGTTGTTCCACCACGAAGCGCAACATGCGCAAAACTTGCACGTGGCCGATCTCTTACTGATGCAGCTCAGTAAGGTAGCACTATGGTTTCACCCGCTGGTATATGCATACAATAAGCGCCTGCTCATGGTGCATGAATACCAGGCAGACAGTAAGTCGGTTGTTACCCCGGCCGTTTATGGCCATTTCCTGGTAGAGCAGGCAGTGCTGGGTGCTTCACCCATATTATCTCATTCATTTAATCGTTCACCCATAAAAAAACGTATCGTTATGTTGACACGCAGATCGGGCACAGCAGCCCGCACAAAAATGCTGGCATTCATCCCTGTTGCAGTTGTAAGCTTGTTGTGCTTCTCGCAAAATGTATTCTCGCAGAGGTTCGAGCAGAATGGCAATGTGGTAACCTTCAATGGCAATAAGATAGAGTTGTCGCAGCCCTCAAGGGACACTATTGAAATAGAAGATCCGGTAACAGGGCAGCGTTCTGTAAAAGTGATGGAAGTACCGTCCGCGCCTATAAAACTGAACGGAGCAAAGATCTATAACCCCGATGAGGTGAACGCCAAACCGGCATATGTAGGTAGTAACGGTAGTCTGTGGCGCAGTGTTATGAAGGGTTTGAGGGATAATCTTTTGCCGTTAGGAAATGGCGAATACGTACTGAATGTGAACAACTTTGTTGTCAATGAAAGTGGTGCTATTGTTTATTTTAAATATTTGAATATCACCGGGATCGAAGATAATAAACAGAACATGAGTGCTATAAGCCCTGCAATGCAGCAACGCATAGAGCAACTGGTTACCAGACAATTGGTAAGCGCAAACGGATTGCAGCCCGCAGTGCATAATGGCAAAAAAGTGCCTGCGTTGCTCTACGACAGGAGTTTTTGGAATCACTTCAAAATACAGAACGGCAAAGTACTGCTGCAAAAAGATAATAGCTGGGAAGAGATATAAGCCAATGTCATTAACTTAATGAAATTTGGCTGGGCTGAAAGCCCGTAAGATAATAGCCTGGGGCACAGCCCCAGGTGTAAAAATAAACGGAGGCAAGCTCTGAAAGAGCGAAAGATACCCCTACATGATGCTTAAGTTAATGACATTCGGATGTTACCCTGCCCTAACAATTGCAGACAAAACGCGCCCCACCGGGCGCTTTTTGTTATTATACAAATTGCCATACCTTTGCGCTGTAATGAACACTAAAGCAGCACATATCTCATCCTTCCTTTCCGCACGATGTATGGTGGAAATGGACGTATTGTGCGCATAACACCTCCTCCATTTCCCCGGCACAGCAATTAAGGCTATTAAACATTACAGCCGTTTAGCCATAACCAACTATTTTTGCACTGCTTTTGCAATATGCTGCAAGAGTGTATTATTTACTTTCACGGCCTGTTGCAGGCCGCAGATCATATAAAAAAGCAATGGAACACAATTTTCATATTTATAACTCATACACCCGTCAAAAGGAAAAGTTTGTATCTATAGTGCCCGGTTATGCCGGCCTGTACGTGTGCGGACCTACCGTGTCTGGTGAATCGCACCTGGGCCATGCGCGTCCATATATTACTTTCGATGTGGTACAACGCTACCTGAAGCATATTGGCTACCGCGTGCGTTATGTGCGTAACATCACCGATGCCGGCCACTTCGAGGAAGAAGGCCGCGAAGCTATAGACAAGGTGAGCGAGAAGGCAAAGCTGGAGAAGCTGGAGCCAATGGAACTGGTGCACAAATACACCAACCTGTTTCACCACGGTATGCGCTTGTTCAATAACGAAGATCCTGCTATCGAACCCACTGCTACCGGCCACATCGTAGAGCAGATAAGCATGATAGAGACCATCATAGAAAAAGGTTATGCCTACGAGGTGAATGGCTCTGTTTACTTTGATGTAACTAAATACGCTGCCGAGTATCCTTATGGCAAGCTGTCGGGCCGCGTGTTGGAAGACCAGTTGGAAACCACCCGCGATCTGGATGGCCAGGACGAGAAGCGCAACAAGGCCGACTTTGCCTTGTGGAAGAAAGCACCACCGGAGCACATTATGCGCTGGAAGAGCCCGTGGGGCGAAGGTTTCCCTGGTTGGCACATTGAGTGCTCGGCCATGAGCAGTAAATACCTGGGCGAGGTATTCGATATACATGGCGGCGGTATGGACCTTCAGTTCCCGCACCACGAGAGCGAGATAGCACAAAGCACTATAGCACATGGTCATGCTCCGGTAAACTACTGGATGCACAACAACATGATCACCATCAACGGTAAGAAGATGGGTAAGAGCTATAACAACTTTATCACGCTCACGCAGTTGTTCACCGGCACACACCCGGTGCTGGAACAGGCTTATCATCCATTGGTGGTGCGCTTCTACATATTGCAGACGCACTACCGCAGTACGCTCGATTTCAGCAACGAAGCCTTGCAGGCATCGGAAAAAGCTGCACGCAGGTTGTGGGAAGCTTACGAGATACTGAAGAAACTGGCACATCCGGGTAATACCGAGGCTAAGGACACTAAGCTGGACGACCAGGTGAACACATGGATAAAGGAGTTTGCTGAATTTATGGACGACGACCTGAACACAGCCAAGGTGATCGCTAATATGTTCGAACTGGCACCCGTGATCAATGGTATGAAGGGCGGACAGGTAAAGCCGGATGCGATATCTTTTGCCACGTTCAAAAAACTGCAGGATGCCTTTAAAGTATACCTGGAAGATATCCTGGGTATGCAGGCATTGCAGGCGCAGCAAAGCAACAAGATGGATCATGTATTGTCTCTGCTGATAGAAATACGCTCTGACGCCAAAAAGCGTAAAGACTTTGCCACCAGCGACCAGATTCGCAACCGACTGGCTGAGTTTGGCGTACAGCTAAAAGATGAGAAAGACGGAACAGTAAGTTACAGTATAGAATAGTTGATAAGGAAGCAGGCTAAATGGCCTGCTTCTTTTTTTTCTTATTATTATCAGGAAACAAATAGTCGGCATATTTCTTCCATACTTCTTCATGCGAGGTTATGCGTCCGTCTTTAGCATCTCTCAAGCCTTCTTCTATCGCGGCTTTAAATTCTTTGCTCAAAAAACCGTCTTTCAGGTTAGCAAGAAAAAGCCGAATACGTGTCTTCTTATTAGTAAGACCATCGCGCCTGAAGTTTCTCCTGAAATCTTCACAAAAACTTTTCTTCATATTTCTTCCATTCAAATTTACTGAAATGTTCTGCATCCCTGTCAAAATCACTATAACATCATTGTCATTTAAGAAACCATTAAGCAGCAACAATTAAAATATTTCTACCTTTATTTTTTATTTGGCTATTGTCGCATCGCGGCTCCGGGCCATTTCCAACTACAATGAAAAAAATAGCAACGCTGCTCAGGTACCTTAAAGATTATAAAGGCAAAATATTCCTTTATTTCCTCTCCAACCTCATGGGCATACTCGCGGGTGGTATCTCCTTATCCATGCTGGCACCGGTGCTGGCAGTACTGTTTAAGGTTATGGGCCCCTCTGCACAAAAAAGCGGCGGTCTCGTCGGTAAGTTCAACGAGATCATCAGTAGCGTAGTGGCCCAGAAAGGCCCACTTGCCGCCCTGGCATATATATGCGTGGCGGTAGTTGTTTTTACTATTGTAAAGAACTTCTTCCTCTACATATCGCTGTATATACTCAACCCCATCCGCAACGATATCTTACGCCGCCTGCGCGACGATATTTTTGTAAAAACATTATCGCTGCCTATCGGCTTCTTTACAGAAGAGCGCAAGGGCGACCTCATCTCTAAGATGACCAACGACATCAACGAGGTGGAGCTGTCTATAATGAGCGTACTCGAAGTGTTCATCAGGGAACCGTTGAACATATTGTTTTACCTCGTCAGCATGGTCATCATCAGCCCGCAGCTTACGCTGGCGCTGCTCATATTCCTGCCGTTGGCCGGCGGCGCGATCGGCATTATCAGTAAATCATTGCGTAAGTCGTCTAACATAGCACAGGAACAGCTGGGCGCCATGTTGGGTGTTATAGACGAAATGCTGGTGGGTATGCGGGTGGTCAAAGCCTTTAACGCAGAGAGCACCGTACACGGCCGGTTCATGAAACTCAACAATACATTGTTCCGAACCCGCAACAAACTGGCAGCGCGTAAAGAGCTGGCCTCGCCGATGTCAGAGACCATGGGCGTGATAGTGGTCAGCATGATACTGTGGTACGGTGGCAGCCTCATCATCAGCAACCAATCTGCACTTACGGGAACGGCCTTTGTAACGTACATTGTATTTTTTACGCAGATCATCAACCCGTTCAAAAACCTTTCGTCTGCATTCTCTAATGTGCAGAAGGGTACAGCAGCCCTGGAGCGTATAGAAGAACTGCTGTATGCGGATAACAACATTACCGAAGTGCCAAACGCACAGTCCATAACTGACTTCGAAAAAGAAATTGAATTCAGGAATGTATCATTTGCCTATGGCGATAAAGTGATATTGCGTGATGTGAACCTTACCATACCCAAGGGCAAAGTGATAGCGCTGGTAGGCGCATCAGGCGCAGGTAAGTCTACGATGGTCGACCTTGTGCCGCGCTTCCACGATGTGACAGGCGGAGAGATATTGATAGACGGCGTGAACATCAAGCAGTATAAGCTCAACGACCTGCGCAGGTTGATGGGCGTTGTTAGCCAGGATCCTATCCTCTTCAACGATACTATCTATAACAACATAACCATGGGCACAGGTGGCGCTACAGAAGAGCGCGTAACAGAAGCTGCCAAAGTAGCCAATGCACATAAGTTCATAGAGCAAAAGCCGGAAGGCTACGAGACCGTAGCAGGCGACCGCGGCGTAAAGCTGAGCGGTGGCGAGCGCCAGCGCGTAACCATAGCACGCGCCGTGCTGAAGAACCCGCCCATCATGATACTGGATGAGGCCACCTCCGCCCTCGATACCGAGAGCGAAAGAGTAGTGCAGGATGCCATCAACACCCTCATGAAGAACCGCACCTGTATCGTCATTGCCCACCGCCTCAGCACTGTTCAGCATGCCGACGAGATAGTAGTGATGGACAAAGGCCAGGTGGCCGAGCGCGGCACCCATCGCCAGCTGCTGGAACAAAACGGCATCTACCGCCGCCTGGTAGATATGCAGCAGGTGAAGTAGGCCGGGTGTGATATGGTATAATAAACAATAAAATAATATTTCAATTATTATATGTAGCTTGCGGCGCTAAGTTTTGTTGGTGTGTATGCGAAGACCGTGGCTATTCCTCATTCTCTTTTTTGCCTGTTTTATTAACTACGATCTGCGGGCACAATGTCCTATTGTACCTGGCTATATTACAGGTGCCGATTCTGTTTGCCTGAATTCTTTCGATACATTACGTAATCACGCGGCCACCCCTGGGGGTACGTGGCGCAGCCGCGCGCAACGAGTACAGTTCCTCACAGATTCTGTTGGCATTGATACCATAAGATTTAAGGGCATAGTGGCCGGTAACGACACCATCGTCTATACCATAACTAAT
Source organism: Chitinophagaceae bacterium (assembly GCA_947455215.1). Lineage (GTDB taxonomy): Bacteria > Bacteroidota > Bacteroidia > Chitinophagales > Chitinophagaceae > Flavipsychrobacter. The sequence goes on along the minus strand of CANGNA010000064.1, from coordinate 6,135 downwards.
ATCTGCGGTAGCGATTCTGCAATATTTGTTGTCAGGATAAATGCCTTGCCGGCTCCCGGTGCTGTTGTTGGTCCGGTAACTATGTGCGTTGGTACACAGATATCTCTATCCGACCCTACCGGAACGCCCGGTGGCTACTGGAGTTCCGCAGACGCGTCTATAGCAACAATAGACGCCAATACGGGTATAGTAACAGGTACAGGCGCAGGGCACGTTATTCTGCAATATTCCGGCTCAAATGCTTGTGGCTCTATCCCCGATCTGCATGCTATAGATGTGAATGCTGATCCTTTAGCGGTCATCGCGCCATCGGTAAGTAGCGTTTGCTATCACGCATTGGCGCTGCTCGATCATTCAGGTTCATATGGCAGCGGCGTATGGTCAAGTGCCGATCCATCCATAGCTACTGTTGATGCTGTAACTGGTGTAGTAGGTGGAGTTGCAATAGGATCTGCAACTATCACTTACATTACTAACACTGTATCATGCGGTAGCGATACGGCAACATTATTGGTTACCGTAAATCCATTGCCAGTTGCAGGGGTTATCGCTCCGCTGGATTCTTTTTGCCTCGGTAGTCTCATAACCGCCAATGCCTCGGTGCCAAATGGTACGTGGTCATTTCATTATGGTTTCGCCACGGTGATAGCATCAACGCCCACCACGGCAACGTTATATGGCACTTACCACGGCAACGATACCTTGTATTACACGGTCAGTAACGTTTGCGGTGCTGCAATTGCTTCTACACCGCTGCGTATAGCCACGCTACCTTCTGTTGGGTTTATACTGGCCGATGCAGATAGCATCTGCGAAGGCAACACCACAACACTTTCTAACCCAACCGCCGATCCCGGTGGTATATGGGGGCATACCGGCAGCAACGTTAGTGTGTCATTATCGGGTATCGTTACAGCGCTTTCGCCTGGCACAAATGATGTGTATTATACGCTCACCAACAGTTGTGGTAGCATAGCGTCTTCCCGGCCTATCACGGTCAATCCGCTGCCCCATGGTGGTATCATTACCGGCCCTACGCATGTGTGCGTTACTTCTTCCATCAGGCTCTACGATACCACGGGTACTCCCGGCGGAGCATGGAGTTGTTCAGCCTGGGGAACTATCGATACGCTCGGTATATTTTCTGCCACAGCGTCTGGTGTCACTACTATCAATTATACAGCATCTACCCAATGCGGTTCAGAGCAGGCACATTTTTCAGTCACCATAGATCCTCTGCCTGATGTAATAGGCATAACAGGGCCGGGCACATTATGTACAGGCGGCTCTGCCACGTTTGTTAATGCTGTGGCCGGTGGCTCATGGAGCGTCAATTATCCTGCCATAGCCACTATTAGTTCCGGTGGTGTTGTCACGGCACTTACATCAGGGGTGGTTACCATTACTTATTCTGTTTCTAACAGTTGTGGTACTACAGCAGTCATTCTGCCTGTAACGGTTTTGTCTGTTCCTGTTCCGGGGTCTATATCCGGCACCGCCGGTCTTTGCCCTGGCGACACTGCTACCTGGCTATGCAGCCCCACCGGCGGCACCTGGAGCGCCAGCAACGCACATGCCACCATTAGTGCAGGCGGGCTGCTTACAGGCGTGTCTGCAGGTGTAGATACTATCACTTATTCGCTCATCAATGCCTGCGGCACATCAACTGCCACACGCGTTGCAACCATATACCCCGTACCAGGTACCGATACCATAGCTGGTCCATCCATTGCCTGCGTCGGATTGCCGGTTACGTTAACCCCTGCTGTGCCGGGTGGCACATGGTCTGCCACAAGCGGACATGTTTCCGTAGTCGGTGGCGTGGTCACAGGTATTTCCAGCGGTGTTGATACGATACATTATGTAGAAAGCAATGCCTGCGGCACAGCCACCCTCAGCCGGGTCATGACGGTCAATATACCTGTGTCGGTAGCTGTTACAGCGGCTATTACGCCCAACGATACGCTATGCGGTGCGGCACCGGCTACACTCACAGCTACACCTGTTAATGGGGGTACATCTCCATATATCACCTGGTACAATGGCACTGCTATTCTGGGCACAGGGCTTTCCTATTCATACACACCAACTGCAGGCGATGTCGTGCATTGCACAATGGCCAGCAGTGCAGCGTGCCCGTTAGTCGATACCATTGCCAGCAATAGCATTACCATAGCCGTATATCCAAATGTTATCCCGGTTGTCACTGTTACGGCCAGCCCTTCCGATACCATTGCTTACATCGGCCAGCCTATAACGTTCACAGCCACGCTGGCCAATTGCGGCTCATCGCCGGTGTACCAGTGGTATCAGAATGGTTCACCTATTACCGGCGCCACCTCAGCAACATATAGCACAACAGCAGCCGGTGCCGACGCTTACTATTGCATTGCCGCCTGCGATACACCCTGCGCTATAGCAGTTATGAACCACAGCAACGTGGTAACGCTCAACACCAGCCGCCTTGGGGTGTCTGCTGTCTCTGCTGCACAGCCGCAGTATAGCATAGTGCCAAATCCTAATACGGGTTCATTCATGCTCGATGGTCAGGGTATAGCAAGCAATGCCGATATACAATTCGATGTGCTGGATATGGCAGGTAGAAGCGTAATGCATGGTGCTGTACAGCCACTCAATGGCCATGTACATCAACAGGTCGATCTGGGCAATATCGCTTCGGGTCAATATATTATCCGCTTATCGGATGGGCAGGGGGTGTATATCTTTCGCCTGCAGGTGGCTAAATAGTTAATGTTTTATTGTGTAGCAGCTACTTTTTAACAATTATTAATGCCCCGGATGGTCAAGGGGCACGATTATTGCTCTTAACTTTGTAACACGTAAAATATTGTGCGATCGCACTTTTTTATTTGGAATGAATGAAAATATTTATTATTTTGCATAGATAAAGTACAGTGGAATGAAGAAGTTATTTACAATTTTATGCACAGTGATGGCAGTGGCCGGCTTCAAATCGGCTGATGCTCAATCATTTAGTATGGAGCGTGATACCGTCTACTACACTGCTTCAGGAGCTTCAACTCAATACATCAACAATACAGTTATACCTGGTTCTCTGCCTGTTACCTTGAAATGGAATATCGTATCTACTAACTTCCCTTCAGACTGGCTGAACGCTGCGGTAATATGCGATAACAACTCTTGTTATTCAACTGCATCAACTTGGGCTTCCGGTAGTGCTAAGACCAGCAATTCATACAATACAAGCGGCAATCATGGTTTCGATATGCAGCTGAACACAGCTAATATCTCTACCTCCGGCACTTATTACATGAAGGTGAAACTGGTGAATACCGCAACGCTGGATAGCTCTTATGCTACCTTCGTGGTGTCTGCCAATTCAGCTACATCGGTTGGTGGTGTAAGCAAGGGCAACGAAGAGTTATCAGTTTATCCTAACCCTGCAACATCAGAGATCAATTTTGTGTACGATGGTGCTTCCGATATCAGGACAGCAGCTATTTACAGCATCATTGGTAAAACAATGGCAGTATACAGGGTAAGCGGCAACAGTGCCAACATGAGCCTGGAAAACATGCCTGCAGGTATCTATTTCATCCGCCTGGCCAACGCACAGGGTCAGCTGGTAGCTACCCGCAAATTCACTAAGCAATAATTTTAGCACATAATAGTTTCCAAACGGGCAGCAGTAATGTTGCCCGTTTTTTATTTGTGATAGAAGGCGTACAACCAACCCACAACTATACGACATAGCTCATTATTCGGTATAGGCACTCAATACGTCATTGCCCCGTAGGCGGCAAAATGTTTGTAGCACAATGCACAACGCAAATGGATAGCATGCCGTAGGTATGCAACAACATTTGCAATGTATATTAAAACATGATCAGATTGAGACGAGCAGCCCAACATGTCATTGCCCCAAAACACTGCATGCCGTAGGTATGCAACAATATCAGCAATGGTAGATTCCGATAATACTAATAACTCCGTATCAGCTCCCGGCTCATGAACTGCGGACAGCGGTAGGTATTGAAATTAAGGGAAATGCTGAATACAGCCATCAGGTACTGATCGCTGCTGGCCGAGTTGCCGCGCTGTTTTCCCGCACGACCCAGCTCTGGTGTACCCGCTATCTCCATGCTCCTGTCTTGCAGAAATGTAGCTGGGTTGCGCGTTGTACCCACCGGAAACTTGTCGGTGCCTACATAGGTGGCGCTCACATCATCCAGGTAATCCGTTGTGGTCAGCCGGTCCACTATTTCAAAAGAGAGGTTAACCCTTGGGAACAGCCAGTACTTTACACCGGCTCCTATAGGAAAGCAGAAACCATAGTTAGAATATTTACGATCATTGTATCCTGCATTCTGCCCTTCTGTGCCCAGCGGACGCAGGTAATAAGTACGTCCGCGGAACGTGGTGTACGGGTCGTAATAAAAAAGACCGATGCCACCCGTCAGGTAAGGCGTAAAACGGTAATACCTGTCGCCGGTTATGAATTTGAAGAAGTTGAACTCAGCCTGTGCGCTCACTTCCATTACCTTACTCTTAAAGTTCAGGTTGCGTAATTGCTTATATGGGGTAGAGTTGAACTTGTCGTCATAACCCACAGAGGTATAAAAGCCCGATAACTTCAGCGCTATGTAAGAGTTCATGCGGCGGCGCACATAGGCACCATAGGCGGGCGATACGGTTTTAAAACCGTAATTCTCATTCAGATCACCAAAATACTGGGTAGCACCTATGGCCAGGCCATATTCGTTGGCCGTATAAAACGTGCTTTGCGCCCGGCCCAAAACCGAACCCAGCAACATAAACACCGCTATTATTAACCCCCTGTATCTGTACATCTATACTATTTACTCAAAATTCAAACCAACTATTATATCAAGCCCCTTTTACGGAGTGTCACAGTGAGCACTTCAATATTGCAATACCCACCCTCGGACGTATTCGCTTTCGGGTATCGTAACCATACCCCCCTTTAGGGCCGGGGTTTAAGTAGGCATTGTACAAAACAACAATTTGCTGGCTTACCAATACCCCAACCCACTAAAACGCACCCCCCCGCAAAATATTGCCATCACAATTCCGCACCACAAAGAAAATAAAAAGAGCATTGAAAACATATCAATGCTCTTACTAAAATATTTATTATTAACGATCTACACGGCAAAGCTCTCCCCGCAACCACAGCTGCGACTGGCATTAGGGTTCTCAAAATGGAAGCCCTTACCATTCAGCCCGTCAGAAAACTCCAGCGTCGTATCGCACAGGTACAGGAAACTCTTCAGGTCCGTTACCAGTTTCACGCCCTTATCTTCAAACACCTGGTCCTTAGGCTGGGCCTCATTATCAAAGTCCAGCTTATAGGAGAGTCCAGAACATCCGCCACCTACCACGCTTACACGGAGAAAATAATCGTCGGTCAACTCAGCATCACGCTTCAGTTGCTCCACTTTCTCCCTGGCCTTATCACTTACGTAAATCATTGTTATTCTTATAAGCACCGGCCACCTCGCTGTGGTAACAGTGCAAATCAATTAATCTTATTATTCCGGTATTATTTATGTGCTGCTTCTGCCAGTTCTTCAAGTCCGTTCTTCACGCGGTAGTCGTTGATGGCTGCTTTGATAGCGTCTTCAGCCAATACCGAGCAGTGTATCTTCACCGGTGGCAGGTTCAGTTCTTCCACTATGTCCATATTATCTATGGCCAGTGCCTGGTCTACCGTTTTACCCTTCAACCATTCTGTTGCCAGAGACGATGAGGCTATAGCAGAGCCGCAGCCAAACGTCTTGAACTTTGCATCGCTGATCAGGCCGCTTGCTTCGTCTACTTCTATCTGCAGGCGCATTACGTCGCCGCACTCAGGTGCGCCTACCAGGCCCGTGCCTACATTCTTTTTACCCTTATCCAAAGTACCTACGTTCTTCGGGTTGCTGTAATGATCTATAACTTTCTCTGAGTATGCCATTTTTGTTAATTTGTCAGTTTGTCAATTTGCCGGTAAGGCAATTATTTTATTTGTGCATTGAGCCATTGAGCAATTAAGCCATTCAATTAATGGTGCGCCCACTCAATGCTGTCCAGGTCCACACCTTCTTTATACATTTCCCACAGCGGACTCATTTCGCGCAGCTTCAATACTGT
>CANGNA010000063.1 GCA_947455215.1 Chitinophagaceae bacterium | reverse complement strand
TCCTAAGAACGTTAAAGAAGGTGTTAGCAAGGCAGAAGCTGACGATATCCTTAAGAAACTGGTTGAAGCCGGTGCTGAAGTTGAGATCGCTTAATTGCTTCCTTCCGGAATATAATTTACGCCTCCGCATTGCGGGGGCGTATTTTTTTTGATCAGGATGATCAGGATTTTAGAAAAAGAAGGACGGCATTTTGTAAAGGAGTTATTCCAATTCGACAACTAATATTGTCACTATTTCATGTCATTGTCCCATGGGGACAAAAGGTTTGTAGTAATGCATGAGAATGAGTATTTGCGTGCCGTAGGTACGCAACTCGATCCAAATACAATTTACAGTCCGCGAGTTTCTTCCGCCATTGTTGGTGTTCGCACCAACAATCAGCACACAGGGCGCTGAGAAGTATTAAATAAGCACACTGGTCGTAAGCGTCCCGCTTCGTCCTCCACTATGGCAAGCGTCCCGCTTGCGAAACAGTCAGTTCCCACCATTGTTGGTGTTCTCACCAACAATCAGAACAAAAGAGGGTCCTTTACACAGGGTACATGTACGTGAAAAATCACGGTGCCAATACCGTCTTTTCACGTTTTTTCGGCGAAAAGATCTCCATACGTTTGTTGTCATCAGTTCATCACTCAAAAAACTTTGTACAACTATGGCAACATTACCGCCTTTACCCGATCCGGTCTCCTTCGACCAGACGATCGCTAACATGAAAGACCTGCAGGACTCGTTCAAACCCGACATCTGCACCCAGGAGGAACCTTTGATCACCTTCCAGGCCGATGGTGTTCCGCCGCAGCTCAATTTCAACCTGCCGCAATCTACCGCCTTTACTACCTATGGGCGCATAGCAGTGCCGGTAGATCAAACCTATTTCAAAGCATTCACCAAGGTAGTACCAACCAACAACTACTTCGATGTGATGCAGGCCATGACCACCGAGCAGGCACAGAGTTATTTCAACACGTCGCCACAGCGCGTAAAAACCACCGCAGGCTACTTGTACGAGGCTGAACCAGGCTCGCTGTGGCGCGATGCCACCAGCCGGAAAGGTTCCGAATTCATTCCCGATGTGAACGACGTACGCCGGTCGCCCGCCATACCGGTAAATGTAGCCCCGTTCACTCCACCGAATACCGGTCGCATGGCCGATCTGGCCAAGCAGAACCTGCGCCCCGTAAAAATGCCTACATTCAATAACCAGGTAAATGTTATCCGGTATGTGGCCAAGCCGCCTGTCCCTGTGCCCCGCATTACGGTTATCGAAGAATATACCACAACATCCTACCTCGGCAACTATGGCGCAGGCAGGGTGGTAAAGACCATGAGCCTGATGCCGGGCGAACGCACTACCATAAGCATGCGTACCTATAAAGACATGGTAACCACGCGCGATACAGCGCAAAACGTGCTCGATAGTATGTCTACCGAAAGCGCCACGCAGCTCGATACACTGATGCAGAAGGAGCAGGGCGATATGTCTGCAACGTCCGATACTTCTGAAGGTTCCAGCTCATCGTTCAGCACAGCGACTGATGCGCATAATTCAACCCGCTCGTGGAATGTTGGCGCTAGTATCAGTTTCCCGATAGGTAATATTGGTGGCGGCTATGGTCAGAGCAGCAGCGATGCCAGCAGCAATGCCAATGGCTGGAACAACAGTAACTCGTATGGTCACACGGGTGCGCGCCAAAGCAATGTCAATACCATCAATAGCGCGCTCGATAAGCACGTACAGAGCAGCAATGCCTCCCGCCAGATCAACATCAACACCTCTACGTCCGATACGGCACGCAGCGGTGAAGAAGATACTACCGTGCGCGAGATCATGAACTATAACAAGAGCCGCGTCATCAACTTCATTTTCCGCCAGCTAAAGCAGGAATATACCGTTATCACTGCCCTTACTAACCTTAAATTTGTGTACAGCAACGGCTACCCGGAAAGCTTTACCATGGTCGATCTCAACAACCTGGATAACATGCTGAAAGACCTGATAAAAGATGGAGATCCTTTAGACCCGGTAGATCCGCACCCGGTAGAGTATTTCCGCGATAAGGTAAAGTGCGACCTGTTGCAGAACTATTGCCAGGTGCTTAACTACAACGATACCATGAAGGATTTCCTCGACCGAAAAACCATCACCAAGGGTGCCTGCTTCAGCACATGGCTGCCAGATTGTGCCACTAAAGACGAATCGTTCTGGCGTGTAAAACCCAACCTTACCGATACCTATACCGAGGGCGACAACACCATTACCGTTAGCGGCGTTATCCTGTCGGTACAAAAGCAAACCCTGCAAACATCCAGCGTTATAGCCGATGCATTGTTGGGCCGTGGCGAAGCACTCGATTGCTTCAACCAGAAGGCACAGGATGCAGAAAGCCTGGCAGCGCTCATCAATAATATGACATCTATCCAAAGTCTGCAGGATAGGTTGCAACAGTCTGCAATTAACCTCGACAATGCTACACAGCAGCTGGAAATCGGTAATAAGCAGATAGATAAACTGCAGGTGCAGATAGATGCAATGCAGCAGCAGATAGATGTGATAACCAATATTACAGAACCTGCCGACCAGGCAGCAGTCTACAAGAAAGTGTTTGGCGATTGCTGCCCTACACCGCAATATACAGGCGGCTGTGGTTGTGGTAACTGCAAAGACTGCTAATTTGAATAACTATGTTTTATTACCTGCCTGCCAGTATTGGCAGGCAGGTTCTTAACCAATCTTAAACCATCACGTTTTATATGAGCAAAACAGTTGAAGACCTTAATGGTTATTACATGGGCGGCACCCGCTTTGCCGACCCAAAAGATAAAGATGCCTATTACGAGATAGACACAGAGTGGATGGCCGATAACGGCATACACAGGGATGGTGATAGCAATATGTATGTAGATGACAGCGGCAGGCAATATACCTGGAACGAGTTACACCTGGCACATTATCGCAAGAATAGCGATGGCGCTTATGAGCGCGATGATAAAGGCGGGGGCAACACCGCTGGCAGCCTTGGCGGCTATGGGCAGCAATATACCCAGCAGGGTAATAATGTATTAAATACCAACCAGGTTACTGCCAATCCTATAATGTATTGGCCTACCAATAATAACAGACCAGCCAGCGGATCAGGAAGTGATAAATCTAACGGTGGCAGCATATTTGCCCTATCATCCAAACTCGGTATCAATTCAGGCTCTGGCGGCATAGCCGATGCGTCTCATGTATTGGGCAGTAAAGCTATTGTTATAGGTAGTAAGAGTGAGATAACTTCCAAAAGAGGTGTATTGAATTATAAAGGAGGAGTGCCACATGACGATATTTTATCACAAAATGGGTTGATGAGCGCTCCTGATATCAAACAAATCAATTTGTCAGTAAATAAATCCAGCTGTAACTATAAGTCGAGCTATTTCTATTTGCTAGATAAAGATGGTAATAATCCCGACAAATACACTTACGAATTATTTGGTTACTTAAATGATAGAGCAGGGGGGATTTTTGAACTATGTGCCGATGGTAAAGTATTGTTGATGGATGGCAAAGACCCCCAAAAGGTAATAACCAGCGACTCAGTATCTAGAATTCTAGCTCTAACTGTTAATAATGCTATTGCGGGTGGTATTGGTAATGGAGAAGGAGAAAATAACGCTCCGTATAGACATACACTCAGAGCAAGAGTATTTAAGCCGGGAGATTTAGAAGCTAACAATATAATCTTCTTCGATAGTTATGAATACGCAGTTATTGATTTGGATGATTATAGAAACATATTAAATTCTTATCCCGCAGAGCAGCAAAATCCAGATGAGGAAATATTAAATAACTGTATAATTCAGGCCGCCTATTTTGGGCATTTTATTTATGAGTGGTCCTCCACTGTTAATTTTTCTTATAATAATTCTCTTCGTTATTTTCATTCTCATCACCGCCCAGCAATTGATAGAGAGTGTGAAATAATTTGCGAAATGGTGAAATTGCCTGCCGGAACACTAAATTACTTAGTCGAGGATAAGACAATTCATGGATTAAAAGGTGCGGAATTTGCACCGTATCATTTTAGATATCCTTTTAAAAGTGGTATAGGTGCAATTATTATAACTAATTTTATTGTCGTGAAAAAAAGCCATCCATATAAGTCAGTTGTATTGTTTGGAGAGATAGTAATTAATAAAAAGTATGACAATGAGAAAGCTGATAGAGAAAATAAATAAAACAATATTCGTATTCGCTTTCATTTCTTGTCTGCATTGTCATGCTCAGCAACTATGTCAGTTTCACGATAACGAGTATAAATGCTACATAGCATTTCCTGAAAACTGGCATAGTTCAAATATGCATGTCTTCCATAGAGATCAAGGGTTTGTGTCGTTTTTATCATCATCATTTGGAGATGAAATACCTCATGTAGTTTTTGGCGACATAACTAAGCGTAACGATATTCAAAAATTGAATAAATTTATTGAATCAAATAAAATATATAGAGTTTTCGGGAAAGTAAAGAACGATTCCTTAATTGATTCCGCAAATATAAAATTCGGATATGATACCGTAGTTACACAGTTAAGATTGCGTAATAACGTTTATAACAAACCGCATTTCAATGAACATGATGGTCTATCGGTCAATGTTGTTTTTTTTTATTTCGAGTATATAAGAGATGGGGTTGTATATGAATTGTTGCTTAGCTGCTATTTAGAAGATTATGATAAATACAAGAACCTCTTTATAGAGATAGCAAACTCTGTCATCTTAGAATAAAAGAATATCATCTTCATTCGATATTTTTTATTTTATAATATTAACACTGTTTTTTACTTAAGTGCTACTATTCTTAATATAAGGAAATCTTTACCCCGCCTCTGTTCAGCGTAGTGTTCTAAAAAAAACAAGGAAACAAAAACAGTTCAGCGAAGTCTTTTTTGACTTCGCTGTGCCGGAGTGGCGATCTCCGGATCGCCTGAATAAACCAATACAACCATGAGTGACAGTTATCAGATAGACGACCAGTATGGCACCTACTATTTAACACCAACTATTGTAGATTGGGTAGATATATTCAGCAGGCGGCAGTACCGCGATGTAGTTACAGACAGTCTGGGTTATTGCATAAAAGAGAAGGGATTGGTGCTGTATGGCTATGTGATCATGACCAATCACCTACACCTTATTGTGCGTAGTGAATGTGGTAAACTATTGGACACCATACGTGATTTTAAAAAATTTACAGCGTCGAAGTTGCTACAGGCCATAAACGATCTGCCGGAAAGCAGGCGGGAATGGATGCTGCATAGGTTTGAATGGAATGCAACAAAACACGACAGAAACTCGAAATACCAGGTATGGACACACAGCAATCATGCAGAGTTGGTCTATTCTGATAAGTTCTTCCGGCAAAAGCTCAACTATATTCATCACAATCCTGTTCGGGCAGGATTGGTAGAGTTTCCGGAAGACTACTTATACAGCAGTGCCGGCGTATTGCTGAAAGATAAACCAGGTATTGTAAACGTAACGCCATGGAGATTTTAGCTATTGGCGATCCGAAGATCGCCCCACCACCATAGCGAAGTCAGAGACTTCGCCAAACTGTAAGAAGACTACGCCGAACGGGGGATGGCAGATTATTTTATCGTTATGTGCTTAGCTGCAAAGTCTTTTTAGATAAAGATTATGTAATACCTACATTTGGATATTCTCCTGAACCTGAAAATCGTTAGTAATGAAAACACTTGCATTAATTGTTTCGCTGTTGTGTAAAATCTCTTATGGGCAAAGTTTGGTTCATAATTATTATTACGCTCCTTATAAGGTGCATATTTTGTTGCCAAAAGAATGGGTTGTTGACAGTACTGATTTTGGCTTTGTTACTATTTATAAATTATCGAATAATCGTGCTGATCATTTGGAAGTGTCATTTAGTAAATCTGCCTATAATGATATTAATTTAGTAAAAGATTCGCTTTTCAAAAGTTTTACGATCTATCATGACAACGCGATTAATAAAAAGCAGCATTTTTTAAGCGAAGATTATCCGGAAATGAAGTTTTTCCATAAAACTGCATTTATTGGATGCTGATGAACAAACGTATGAGCCATTGAACATAATAATGAACACATTTCCAATTATATGCAATGACACTATTTTCTATTTGAATGTATATTATCCAGAAAGGAAGGCAAATCAATATAAAGAACTATTTTTTAGAATAGCGAACTCAGTCTATTTTGAATGATAATTATTTCAACAAACGCAACCACAAACCAAAAACATAAACTATGACCAACCAGACAGCAGTATTCTCGGTATTAAATGTACATGGCAACTTAGCCGCCGTAACCGATGCCGTAAACCAATTTATTAAAGACGGTATAGATAGCGGTATTATGAGCAATTTTCACATACAGCCCGTTGTCGTCAACGCATCTTCCGATCCCAACAAACTGTGGTACACCGTTCAGGTCAACTACTATAACGCCGAGGTTCAGGAAGCCTAAAGAAACATAACTGCAGGGTCGCCGCCGGGCGGCCCTTATTTTTATCGCCACCTGCCCTTACCGTCACGCCGTTGCTGGCGTCCCCGCCAGCAACCAACCCAATGAGGCGCGGGGCGATTGTTTCTTATCTGATGCCATCACCCTCTCCCCTTGGAGAGGGCCGGGGTGAGGCTAAAAAAATATTTGGAAACCGCCCCGCACAAATCGTATCTTTACCCCACAATAAACCCATTTCTAAACCCTCAAAACACTATAAAAAATGAGATCCTGTCAATCCTTAAATCCTATGAATCATGATTCAGAAAAATTGCACAAAATTGCAGATACTGCAAATAGAAAGAAAAACATCATATCAAAAACCCCTTACAAAACAGGATGATAAGCCCTTGTATCTAAAGTAAAATTGCCGGCAACTGTCATTTTTTTTCATCGGCAGAAAACTGCAATTTACCGGACATTGAGCAATTAAGCCATTGAGTAATTGAGCCATTACTTACTATACAACCTTATCCGTGTATATTTCTGGAAAGTGGCAAAGGCCGATAATTTGCAGATGGTGTACCCGGCAAAACCGTCAAGAAAGCCGCGCTTCAAAATGTACTCATCAATAAAGTGCCAGAGCGGGGAAAAGAGGATGATGGCCAGCGATGCTTTCTTGCCCTTTGCTGCGCCTTCGCGGGCGGCCAGTTCGGTATATTTCTCAATTTTGGCCAGGTGCTCCGTTATCGATGCAAAGCTGTAGTGCAGCAGGTCGCCCTTTAGCAGGCCTTTTTTGCCTTCAGCATCCAGGGCCCAGTATTCGTGTACTTTACGTTCCACCCAGTGGCCCTTGGTTCGGTTATACAGGCGGGTCTGGTGGTCGGGGTACCAGCCACAGTGGTGTATCCATTGCCCGCAATAATTGGTAAGGCGCGGCATTTCGTATACGTCAAAGTCCTGCTTTTCTTTTATCTGCTGTATACTGGCAATAAGCTCAGGCGATAGCTCTTCATCGGCATCCAGCGATAGCACCCAGTCGTAGGCGGCGTTATTGGTGCCAAAGTTCTTCTGCTGGCCATACCCTTCAAAAGGATGATCTATGACCCTCGCGCCATATTGCTGCGCTATCGATATGGTCTGGTCTGTCGAGGTGCTGTCTACCACCAGTATCTCATCAGCCACTGCTTTTACCGAAGCCAGGCACCTGCCGATGTTCTTTTCTTCGTTAAAAGTGATGACGACTACGCTTAACCTGATCATGTATATATCCTGTATGCCCGAAAGGTGGTGCAAAATAGTGCTTATTGTATTTTAGTAGGTAGTTAAGTGGTCATTTTTAGTTAAAAACAACTATAACGGTAAAAGTTGCAGTTGGTATACACGTCCACCTGTCCTTACGACAATTTGTCCCATTTCGTCGTTTGGCAGTATTATTGAAGTATAAAGTGGCAATATGTTTTTCAAAAAAAAGAAGGCTATGACTGATAATACCAACAATATGAATAATAACGGCAGTGACAATATGGCGCAAAATGATGCAATGGACGAGGCGCTGGGTAGTGTGCTGAACGCAGACGACAGCCGCCATGGCAATGAGCCATTGAGCGAAGGTGCCGACGAAGAAGTGGAAAAGTGCAAAGCCGAACTGGAAGAAATGAAGGACAAGCACTTGAGGCTGATAGCGGAGTTCGACAATTTCCGCCGCCGCACGGCCAAGGAAAGGATAGAATTGTCGCAGACAGCCGGTAAGGAGATCATAGAATCGCTGCTGGTAGTGCTGGATGATATGGGCCGTGCCGAAAAGCAATTGGAAAAAACAACCGACGTAAATGCCGTGAAAGAAGGTACTATGTTAGTTTTCAATAAATTGCGTGCTGTTTTACAGGGCAGGGGATTGAAGGCGATGGATGCGACCAATGAGGAGTTCAACGCTGATGTGCATGAGGCTATTACCGAGATACCTGCGCCTAATGACGCAATGGTGGGCAAGGTAATAGATACTGTGGAGCCCGGATACTACCTGAATGATAAGCTGATCAGGTTTGCCAAGGTGGTAGTAGGCAAGTAAGAATAATAGAATTTATAAGCATTTAAAGAGCCCGGTTTGGCCCGGGATCAGATATGGCAAAAAGAGATTATTACGAGGTACTTGGTGTAACGAAGGGTTCCAGCGCCGATGAGATAAAGAAGGCATACAGGAAGGTGGCCATGCAATACCACCCCGACCGTAACCCGGGCGACAAGGAATCGGAAGAGAAGTTCAAAGAGGCTGCAGAAGCTTACGATATACTGAGCAATGCCGATAAGCGCGCCCAGTACGACAGGTTTGGCCATGCAGCCACCGGTGCCGGTGGCCGTGGCGGTTACGGTGGTGGACCTGGTGGTATGAATATGGAAGACATATTCTCCAACTTCGGCGATGTGTTTGGCGATGATATGTTCGGCAGCTTCTTTGGCGGTGGCCGCCAGGGTGGCGGTGCAAGGCGCGGTACCCGTGGTGCAAACCTGCGCATCAAGCTGAAGATGGACTACGGCGAGATCGCCAACGGAGCCAACAAAAAGATAAAAGTAAAAAAGCACGTAGTATGCGATACCTGCACAGGTAGCGGCGCTAAAGACAAATCGAGCATACAAACGTGTAATACCTGCGGCGGCAGCGGGCAGGTAAGGCGCGTAACGCAGACCTTCCTGGGCCAGATGCAGACGGTGACCACTTGTCCTACCTGTAATGGAGAAGGCTCAAGCATTACCCATAAGTGTGGCAATTGTAAGGGCGAAGGCAGGGTATTTGGCGAGGAAACGCTGAGCCTGGATATACCTGCTGGCGTACAGGAAGGTATGCAGCTGAGCATGAGCGGGCGAGGCAATGCCGGCGAACGTGGCGGCCCTGCTGGCGACCTGCTGATACTGATAGAAGAAGAAAAGCACGAGCACCTTATCCGCCGCGACCTGGACGTGGTGTACAACCTGCATGTATCGTTCCCAGATGCGGTATTGGGTACCCATGTAGAGGTGCCGACCATAGATGGTAAGGCTAAAATAAAGATACCTGCCGGCACACAGAGCGGTAAGATATTCCGCCTGAAAGGCAAGGGCTTCCCTGCTTTCCAGAGCTATGAGAAGGGCGACGAATTGGTAGAGGTGAACGTATGGTCGCCTACCAACCTGAGCCACGACGAAAAGGACCTGCTGGAAAAGTTGCGTAACTCACCCAACTTTAAGCCGGGTCCTGAGGCCAAAGAAGCCCGGGAAGAGCGCGACAGGAGCTTTTTCGACAAGATAAAGGACGCATTTAGTTCATAACAGTAAAAAGTAAGTATATAGCTGTATTGTAAAAGGTTCCGGAGTTTCCGGGACCTTTTATTAGTTTTATGATCACAGGTAGGTTGTATGAGGATAGCAAGCCTTTTTAAAAGCGGCAAACAAAAAGAACTGGATACTACCCTGTTGCATGCCATACATGCCGGGGCAGGCGGTATTGCCATAGACCTGCTGGAGCAGGGTGCAGACGCCAATGCTACAGATGGCGATATGCCTGCCTTAGTATTGGCCTGCAGTAAAAAGATGACCAACGTAGTGGCCGCATTATTAGCTGCGGGAGCTAACGCCAACGCTACCGGATCGGATAAAGACGGCAAATACAATAAGCTACCTGCATTGGGCGCCGCCGCCGTTGCAGGTAGCCTGGAAATAGTACAACTGTTGCTGGGCGCAGGTGCTAAGGTAGATATGCCCGATGCCCGCGGCGTTACTCCGCTGATGCTGGCTTGTGCCGCCGGCCATGCTGAGGTTGGCGGACTGTTGATAACCAGGTGCGCCAGTATAGACCAGGCAGATAGTACAGGCTACACACCGCTGTTATTTGCTACACGCGAAGGGCAAACGGCTGCCTTGCGCATGTTGCTATCGCGCGGGGCAGTGGTAGACCGTGCTGATAAAGAGGGCAATACACCATTGCTGGTGGCAGCAAAGCACGGCCATGCCGAACTGGTAACACTATTGTTACAAAACAGCGCTAACCCGCAGCATAAAAACCTGCAAGGCCACGATGCACTGTATATTGCCCGGGACAATTCCCGGCTGGAGGTGCTGGATGTTTTTAAGGCAATGCTATAGGTAAATAGTCATGCTTAGTTAGCTTTGCGGCATGTTGCACACTCAGGTGAAAATAAATAGGCGATAATGGTATTCAGCAGTATCATATTTATTTTCTGTTTTTTGCCCATATTCTTTACTGTCTATTACCTGGTGCCTGCCAGGCTAAAGAACATAGTGATACTGCTGGGTAGTGTGTTCTTTTATGCATGGGGTGCGCCGCGGTTCATATTTGTATTGCTGGGTACAACGGTCATAGATTTTTACGTAGTGCGGGCTATGGCCGCTACAGAGCGGTACGCGGCGCGGCGGCTATTGTTGCTGCTTTCGTTGTCGGTAAACCTCGGGTTACTCTTTTACTTTAAATACCTCAATTTTTTTGAAGATAACCTGAACACAGTATTGGGTTGGTTGCACATCAAACCACTTACCTGGACAAAACTTGTATTACCCATAGGTATATCCTTCTACACCTTCGAAACCATTACCTATGTGGTAGATGTGTACAGGCGGGTGCACAAGCCCCTGCGCAATTTCTGGGATTATCAGTTATACATCATCCTGTTTCCCAAGCTGATAGCAGGCCCTATCATCCGTTACCACGACTTTGCCGGGCAAGTATATGATCACCTGCTGTACGACACTATGGAGTATCGCTTGCGGGGTTTCTACCGCTTTTGCCTGGGGCTGGGTAAAAAGGTCATGATCGCTAACGTGGTAGGCGGTGCTGCAACAACCATCTTCGAACTGGGTAGTGGGGTAGATACCGCCACAGCCTGGATTGGTGCGGTAAGCTATACCTTCCAGATATACTTCGATTTCTCCGGCTATTCAGATATGGCTATAGGGTTGGGTATGATGATGGGCTTCCGTTTCCCGGAGAATTTCAACAACCCGTATACTGCTCTTTCTATTACTGATTTCTGGCGCCGGTGGCATATTACCCTGGGCAACTGGATGCGCAACTACCTGTACATACCACTTGGCGGCAATAGGGTAAGCGGAACTCGCCTGATGTTCAACCTGTGGCTGGTGTTCCTGTTCTCAGGCCTGTGGCATGGCGCTGCCTGGGGATTCATTATCTGGGGGGCGTATCATGGTGCTTTCCTGGTGCTGGAGCGCTTTGTGCTGGGCGATTGGCTGAAGAAGTTGGGCAGTGCAGCGGTTATCTACACCTTTCCTGTGGTGGTGATAGGGTGGGTGTTCTTCCGTACAGAGCATTTAGATGCAGCCATTACTTACCTGCATGCTATGTTTACTTGGCACCCGGAAACCTATTTGTGGCGTGCCGATAGCCAGTTTCTGTTTACCAGTGCATTGGCAATATTATTCTCTTTCTTTACCATCGTGCCGGCAGGAAAAAGGTTGCAGCATAAAATATTTCACGAAGACTATACGGCATCGCGGCATCTGTGCATGGGGCTGCTGATGACTATACTGCTAATACTCTGCGCGGGCAAGATCACGATAACAACATTTAATCCGTTCATCTATTTCCGGTTCTGATATGGCATTGAAACAAGTACGCGGCGGGTTATTCCTATTCATAGCATTGGTAGTCTGGCTGCCACTGCTCAACTACTGGTTCGGGTTCATAGAGAGTGGTAAGCTGAATGGCGTAGCGCCGGAAAGAAAACCGGACGAGCTATCGTGGACAAGCTGGTGGCAAGGGAAGTTCCAGGAGCAGCGCAACGATGTGCTGAATGATAGTATAGGCTTCCGGCCCGACCTGGTACGCATGAATAACCAGCTGGACTTCTGGCTGTTCCACAAGATAAATGCAGCCAATGTGGTTGCAGGCAAGGATAATTATTTGTTTGAGGCGAATTATATTGATGAGTATAATGGTCGTGGTTTTGATAGCGATACGGCTCTGCGCACTACGTGTTATAAGATACGAAGGTTGCAGGATACGTTGGAAAAACTGGGTAAGACTATGGTGTTCGTGGTGGCCCCGTCAAAGGCCTATGTAATGAAGGATAAGCTTCCGCAATACCTGTTACGGAAGGAGCCGCATACAACGTCCTATTACTCATTTGTTCGCCTTGCAGATTCTATAGGAGTACACACAATTGATTTTAACAAGCAGTTTGTCCACATGCAGGACACCGTAGGTAAACGCGCATTGATACCGCAGTTGGGTATACATTGGTCGGTATATGGAGCGCTGCTCGCGGGCGACAGCTTGCTGGGCTACCTGAGTGCTGCTATGCATAAGCCCATGCCGCGGTTGAAGATAAAGGCGTACAACTATTCTGTTACACCACAATCTTCGGACGGCGACCTGGGTGGCATGGTGAATACCATTGCGCCTTTGGGCAAGGAAGAGCTTACCTATCCCGACTACCAGTTCTCGGATACAGCCGGTGATCAGGAGATCATTTATGTAGGCGATAGTTTCCTGATGCTCTGGATGTATACTAATGTAGTGCCTATTTCGGCAAAGCACTGGGAGTATTGGTACTACTTCCATACTGTTTGGCCCGGCAATTGGCACGACAGGCCAATGGAAGGGTATGACTGGAAAAAACAAATGCTGGCCGCGGATGCCATTGTAATGGAGTATACACCAATAAACCTGGCCGGCATAGGTGGGCGCGATGGTTTTATCAGCCTGGCGTACGATCATTTTTATCCTATACAGTCTGCGAAATAACCTGCAACGTGGCCAGATTTGGTCTTAGAAGCTACTTTTTGCGTTCCAATTATTACTTTAGCACCCTCAAATACTGTTGATATATGAAACTTCTTGAAAATAAAGTGGCGCTGATCACCGGTGCCAGCCGTGGAATAGGTGAGGCAATAGCCATCAAGTTTGCCGAAAATGGAGCTAATATCGCTTTTACCTACCTATCGTCTGAAGAGAAGGCGCGCCTGCTGGAAGAAAAGCTGGCTGCTATGGGTGTAAAAGCCAAGGGTTATAAGAGCGATGCCGGCGATTTTAAGGCGGCTGAGCAACTGGCGGCTGATGTGGCTAAGGAATTTGGTACTATAGATATATGTGTGAATAATGCCGGCATCAGCCGCGACAACCTGCTGCTGCGCCTTACCGCTGAGCAGTGGGACGAAGTGATGCAGGCCAATCTGAAGAGCGTGTTCAACCTCACCAAGCAGGTAATGCGCCCGATGATGAAGGCCCGTAGCGGCAGCATCATCAACTTGAGCTCTGTAGTAGGGGTGAAGGGTAATGCCGGCCAGGCGGCCTATGCAGCATCAAAGGCAGGTATCATTGGCTTCACCAAGAGTATGGCCCAGGAAATAGGCAGCCGTAACATACGTTGCAATGCTATTGCCCCCGGCTTTATAGAAACAGATATGACCCATTACCTGCAGGATGGCGGCGCCGAAAAATGGTTCGAGAAAATTCCGCTGGGCCGTTTTGGCAAAACGGAAGATGTAGCTAATGCTGCTCTGTTCCTGGCCAGCGATATGAGCACATATGTTACCGGCCAGGTGCTGAGCGTATGTGGTGGCATGTCTATGTAAGTGAAAAATTAAAAAGTAAAAGTAAAAATTGCTCATCGGGTGACTGTTTATGCGGTGCCTGATGTGGCCGACATGTATTAGGTTTTTACTTTTTAGTTTTCCCTTTTTACTTTTAATTACCTTTGTGTTACTAAAACATTATAAATGTCGAAAATTCATGCTGCAATAACAGCGGTAGGAGGATATGTACCCGAGTACAGGCTGACCAATGCAGAACTGGAAACTATGATGGATACCACCGATGAGTGGATACAAACCAGGACCGGTATAAAAGAACGCAGGATACTTAAGGGCGAAGGCAAGGGAAGTAGTGATATGGCTGTAGAGGCAGTGAAAGTTTTGCTGGCCAAAAAAGGAATAGCTGCTACAGATATAGAATTGGTTATTTGCGCTACTACTACCCCCGATATGCAGTTTCCGGCTACGGCCAATGTGATCTGCGACAAGGTGGGTATGACCAATGCGTGGGGTTATGATGTAAACGCTGCATGCAGCGGTTTTATCTATGCGCTCACTATCGGTTCTCAGTTCATAGAGACCGGCAGGCACAAAAAAGTGCTGGTTATTGGTGTGGATAAGATGAGTTCTATTATGAACTATGAAGACCGTACCACTTCTATCATATTTGGCGATGGCGCGGGTTGCGTGTTGCTGGAGCCTGATACCGATGGTTACGGATTGATAGATTCTATACTGCGCACCGATGGTAGTGGCCGTGTGCACCTGCACCAGAAAGCAGGTGGTTCTGTAAAACCTGCTACCGTAGAAACGGTAATGAATAAAGAGCACTTCGTATACCAGGAAGGTCAATACGTTTTCAAATTCGCGGTAAAGAATATGGCCGAAGTGGCTGCCGAGATAATGGAGCGTAACAATCTTACTGCCGAAAATGTGGCATGGCTTGTGCCGCACCAGGCCAATAAGCGCATTATTACCGCTACGGCCGATCGTATGAACCTGCCGGCTGAAAAGGTAATGGTGAACATAGAGAAATTTGGTAATACTACCAATGGCACATTGCCATTGTGCCTGTGGGAGTGGGAAAGCCAGCTGCACAAGGGAGATAATATCATCCTTGCGGCATTTGGTGGCGGATTTACGTGGGGATCTACCTACATCAGGTGGGCTTACGACGGCAAATAAGGTGCATTTTAATTAACCTGAAAGCTATATTAAGGGGAGTGACAGGACGGGAGTATAAAAATTTATACCCTATTCCTTCATTTTTGGATAAAGATTTAATATTTTAGGGCTTCAATTTTGAATTATGAAAGTTTTGCGCAGCATCATCATAACTGCAATTGTATCTATAGGCGCTATCGGGGCTGTAACATACACTGCCTGTAACAAGGACAAATGTAACAATGTGGCCTGCCTGAATGGCGGTGCCTGCGACGATGGCGTATGTACATGTACTGCAGGTTTTGAAGGGGCGCGCTGTGAAACAGAAAGCAGGGGCAAATTCATTGCTAACTTTAACGGTGGCGACAGTTGCAGCACTACAGGCGATCATCAGTACAATATTTACTTCCTGAGGACAGTAGGTAACAAAACGCAGATGACGATGATGAACATGCTGAACAATGTAAACGACAGTGCTATATGCACCCTGGTGGGTACAGATACCTTTACGTTCAATGGCAGCAACAACAGCGTTACCTACCGCGGTACCGGTAAAGTGAGCAACGACTCATTGTGGCTGAAGTATCATGTACAGTATGATACGATCAATTACGATTGCAAGTACTTTGGTATCAGGTATTAATAATATAGATCATTTATAGTATCCCGCGGCAATGGTCGCGGGATTTTTTTTAATGCTACAGGTGTAAATACTATTTGTTAAATGTTGCCGACAGGCAGGGTAAGCCGTTTGCCAGTTATCGACATAAACACTTACATTTGTCTGCTTTATTTTTAATAATTAAGATGAAAAAGTTCCTTTTGCCGGTATTGGCTGTTCTGGCCCTATCGTTACTGCAATCCTGTTCCGAGAATTTTAATGTGGCAGCGCCATATAAGTCTATAACTGTGGTATATGGCTTGCTGGACAGAGCGGACACTGCCCACTACGTAAGGGTGCAGAAGGCGTTCCTGGATGAGAACAAGAGTGCGTTGGCCATGGCCAAGGAGCCCGACTCGAGCTTTTTTAATAATATCAACGTCCGCATACAGCGCCTGACCATGTCTGGTGTGCCATACGATACCATCCATCTTACCCGTGTTGACCTGAATTTAGAAGGCTATCCGAAGGATACCGGTACATTCTTCAATACACCAAGCTATGCGTATAAGTTCAAGAATACGCTGGATCCTAACTATATCTACAGGATAATAGTAACCAATGCAGCTTCCGGTGAGACCGATTCGGGCGATGCGCCAATAATAGATAACAGGTCTTCGGCTTTCCAGGTATATTACCTGGATAACAGTGCATTGAATCCTCAACTGGATTTCAGCAGCACTAATCCGAACCAGAGCGTGAGACTGCCATTTGGCTATACCCCGGCGCCTGGTTTCCTGTTCCGTAATGTTTCTACACCAGTGGCACTTGCACAGGGCTTTATTCGTTTTCACTGGTGGGATTCCAGTATGGTGAACGGTACAAAGACACCTCGTTCTTTCGATTTTGATATGGGAACGATAGAAATGTCGAGTGTGACAACGGCAGCATCTTACGAAATAAAGAATATAGCTATATATAATGCTATAAAAGGTGGTATGGGTGCAGCGCCAACGGGTGTTGTGCGGTTAATAGATCGCTCGGAGTTATTATTTTACCTTGGCACTGCCGACTTCTATAAATACCTGAAGGTGCAGGAGATACAGGGCACCGGGCTTACCGGCAATGAGATTCAGCCTACTTATACTAACCTGTCGGGGAAAAACGTATTGGGCCTTTACACCGCACGAACAATGAGAAGTGGTTTGGTGACAATAAGCAATACCACTATCGACTCTATGAAAAAGATCAGCCTGCTTTCTGAAGTGAAGATCGTAGGTACTATTTACCATTAATACGTAACATACTTGTCATATAAATGCCCGCTACCGGCGGGCATTTTTTTGCCCCGGTGTGACTAAATGAACGACGATAGCCCGCCAGATGACCATCTTCTGTCACGGTTTCTGCCATTATTGCAGAGCAATAGCAATGGCACTACTATTGATTAGAGAATAGAGACAAAACGAAGAGTAAACAATAATAATAAATATACTTATGGGAAAAATTATCGGAATTGACCTTGGAACCACCAACTCGTGCGTTTCCGTAATGGAAGGTAGCGAACCAGTTGTTATCGCGAATGATGAAGGCCGTCGTACGACGCCGTCGGTGATAGCTTTTTTGAAGAATGGCGAGCGTAAAGTAGGCGATCCTGCAAAGCGCCAGGCTATCACTAACCCGATCAACACGATCCAGTCCATCAAGCGTTTCATGGGCCGTCGTTTTGACGAAGTGACCAACGAAATATCTCACTTTACTTACAAGCTGGTAAAGGGCGACAACAACACACCGCGTGTTGATATTGATGGCCGTATGTATACACCGCAGGAAATATCTGCCATGGTGTTGCAGAAAATGAAGAAGACAGCTGAAGATTTCCTGGGCCAGGAAGTAACAGAAGCCGTAATTACTGTACCTGCATACTTTAACGATGCACAGCGCCAGGCTACTAAGGAAGCTGGCGAGATCGCTGGTCTTACAGTAAGGCGCATCATTAACGAACCTACTGCAGCCGCCCTGGCTTATGGCCTGGACAAGCAGCACAAAGACAGCAAGATAGCTGTGTTTGACCTTGGTGGTGGTACTTTTGACGTATCTGTACTGGAACTGGGTGACGGTGTATTCGAAGTAAAATCTACCAACGGTGATACGCACCTGGGTGGTGACGACTTTGATAAGGTGATCATGGACTGGCTGGCTGACGAATTCAAGAAGGACGAAGCGGTAGATCTGCGTAAGGACCCAATGGCATGGCAGCGTTTGAAGGAAGCTTCTGAAAAAGCTAAGATCGAATTGTCTGCTTCTGCTGAAACAGAGATCAACCTGCCGTACATAACAGCAGTAGACGGTGCACCTAAGCACCTGGTACGCAAGCTGTCTAAAGCTAAATTTGAGCAGCTGGCCGACAGCCTGATAGAGCGCACACTGGAGCCTTGCCGTAAAGCACTGAAAGATGCAGGTATGACAGCCAGCGACATCGACGAAGTGATACTGGTAGGTGGTTCAACACGTATACCTAAGGTACAGGAAGTAGTAGAAAAATTCTTTGGCAAGAAGCCGCATAAGGGTGTGAATCCTGACGAAGTGGTAGCTGTAGGTGCTGCTATACAGGGTGGTGTACTGACAGGTGATGTGAAGGATGTATTGCTGCTGGACGTTACTCCACTGTCTTTGGGTATCGAAACAATGGGTGGTGTAATGACCCGCCTGATCGAGTCGAACACAACCATCCCTACCAAGAAGAGCGAAGTATTCTCTACTGCTGCTGACAGCCAGCCGAGCGTTGAGATCAACGTACTGCAGGGTGAGCGCCCAATGGCAAATCAGAATAAGAACCTGGGCCGCTTTATCCTGGATGGCATACCGCCAGCACCACGTGGTGTACCGCAGATCGAAGTAGTATTCGATATTGATGCCAATGGTATCCTGCATGTAACAGCACGCGACAAGGGCACCGGCAAGCAGCAGAACATACGCATAGAAGCAGGTAGCGGGTTGAGCAAGGAAGAGATAGAAAAAATGAAGAACGAAGCGCGTGCCAACGAAGAAGCTGACAAGCAGGTGCGTGAGCGCGTAGAGAAGCTGAACAAGGCTGATAACCTGATATTCAGCACAGAAAAGCAGCTGAAAGAGTACGGCGATAAGATACCTGCTGAAAAGAAAGCGGTAATAGAAGCTGCTGCTGAAAAGCTGAAGAACGCACACAAAGCAGAAGACCTGGCGGGCATAGATAAGGCCGAAGAGGAACTGAACGCAGCGTGGATGGCAGCCAGCGAAGAAATGTACAAGGCTACACAGGGTGCAGAAGGTGCACAAGGTGGCGCACAGGGTCAGCCTGCAGGCCACGAAGATGGCGGTGTGAGCGACGCTGAGTACGAAGAAGTGAAATAAGTTAATTGGTTAAATAGTTAAAAGGGTAGATAGGGCTGTTCGAAAGAATAGCCCTATTTTTGTTATTACGTGATCCATTTATCGTGCTTAAATTTGTAAAAACGGCGGTACGATGCAACTGGCAGATCTGGACTTAAACAAAACGTATACTTACGCGGATTACTATAAATGGAAATTCGAGGAACGGGTCGAATTGATAGAAGGGTTCATTTTTAAAATGAGTCCTGCGGCTAACCGTGTGCACCAGGAAATAGTCGGTGGGATATTCAGGGAACTTAGTAACTTTTTATACAAGAAGTCATGTAAGGTTTATATTGCTCCTTTTGATGTGCGTTTCCCTCGTAAATCAAAAGACGATGAAGATATCATTACTGTCTTGCAGCCTGATCTGTGCGTTGTGTGTGATCAGGAAAAGCTTGATGAGCGGGGGTGTCTCGGAGCTCCTGATCTTGTTGTTGAGGTGCTTTCTCCTGGTAACAGTAAGAAAGAAGTAAAGAACAAATTCAACATCTACGAAGAGTCCGGGGTAAGGGAGTATTGGATCGTAGATCCTACACACCAAACCTTGCAGGTGAATAAACTTGTTGAAGGCAAATACCAGCCACAGCGTGCATTAACGGTGGGAGATATTGTTACTACTGATATTTTACCCGGGTTCTCTATGGACCTTTCAGACATTTTTCCTGAAGAGGAGCAGCAGGCATCCTAATAATGGCATACTTTTTATCCCTTTTTATTTGAATGGATTTGAAATAGTTACCTCCAGCTTTCCCGGAAGTTTATGGCTCAGCCGTAAGACAACCAATAAGCGATACAAAGAGGTAAAATAACGGGAAGGCAACAGCTTTCCCGTTATATTTTTATTTTCCGATACGTAAGTCTATTTTTATAATATAAAGTTGATACAAAATACCTTTAGCAGGCAATTTTGCGTGAGTATATTTGTTGCACAGAACACCACACAAGAAAATGAAGATCAAAAAACTGCTTATTGCCAACAGGGGAGAGATAGCTATACGTATATCGCGTGCGGCCACTGAACTGCACATACCTACGGTAGCTATTTTTACCTATGAAGACAGATATTCGCTACACCGGTACAAGGCTGATGAGGCCTATCAGGTAGGGGATGATAAAGACCCATTGAAGCCATACCTGGATATGGATGCGATAATTGAAGTGGCGTTGGAATGTGGTGCTAATGCCATACACCCCGGCTATGGGTTCCTTTCGGAGAATGCGACCTTTGCACAAAAGTGTAAGGATGCCGGTATCATCTTCGTAGGGCCAAGCCCGTCGGCCATGGCTGCATTGGGCGATAAAGTTACCGCAAAAGAAGTGGCCAGGAAGGCAGGCATCCCGCTGATAGAAAGCAATAAGGATGACCTGAATGACGAGGCAACCGCACTAAGCGAGGCAAAGCGTATAGGTTACCCGCTGATGCTGAAAGCTGCTGCCGGCGGTGGCGGCCGTGGTATGCGCGTAGTGCGCAGCGACGAGGAACTTACCAAGTCGTATCACGAAGCGCGTAGCGAGGCAAAAAATGCTTTTGGTGATGATACGGTGTTCCTGGAGAAGTTTGTAGACAGGCCCAAGCATATAGAAGTACAGATAGCCGCAGATACACATGGTAACATCATGCACCTGTATGAGCGCGATTGTTCTGTGCAGCGCCGCTTTCAGAAGGTGGTAGAAATGGCGCCATCGGCTACCTTGAAGCAGGAAACACTGAATAAGTTGTATGACTATGCCGTGAAGATAGCCGGCGCAGTAAACTATAATAACCTGGGCACTGTAGAATTCCTGGTGGATGCGGATGAGCACATTTACTTTATAGAAGTAAATCCGCGTATACAGGTAGAGCATACGGTGACAGAAATGATCACCGGGGTAGACCTGATCAAGACACAGCTATTCATAGCACAGGGATATAAATTGTCTGACCCTGAAATAGGGCTGACGGATCAGAACAAAATACCTAAGATAGGGTTTGCGATACAGTGCCGTATAACTACGGAAGACCCGACCAATAATTTTAAGCCAGACTATGGTACGCTGGTTACCTACCGCAACGCTACAGGCTTTGGCGTAAGGCTGGATGAGGGCAGTTCTTACCCCGGTATGAAGATCAGCCCATTCTTTGATAGTATGTTGGTGAAGGTGAGCACATCGGGCAGTAACCTGCGCGATGCTGCCTCTAAGATGCACCGTGCGCTGCGCGAGTTCCGTATCCGTGGGGTGAAGAATAATATACCATTCCTGGAGAACCTGATCACGAACGAGGACTTCCTTTCGGGCAATGCGACTGTCAATTTTATACAGGAACACCAGGAGCTGTTCAATATCTCTGAGCGCCAGGACCGTGGTACCAAGATGCTGAACTTCCTGGCTGACGTGACAGTGAACGGTAACCCTGATGTGAAGGTAAAAGACGACCGGACATTTGAAAAGCCGGTATTGCCGCCTGTGAACACGCACGTGCCTTATACTCCAGGTACAAAGGACATGCTGACTGCACTGGGGCCTGATAAGTTCAGCGAATGGCTGCGCAATGAGAAGAAGCTGCACTATACAGATACTACCATGCGCGATGCACACCAGAGCCTGCTGGCCACGCGTATGCGATCTTATGATATGCTGAAGGTGGCCAAGAGCTTTGCCATTGCATTTCCGCAAACTTTCAGTATGGAAGTGTGGGGTGGCGCTACGTTCGACGTGTGTATGCGCTTTTTGAACGAAGATCCGTGGAAGCGTCTGGAAGCGATTCGGGCAGCAGTGCCAAATATACTGCTGCAGATGTTGATACGCGGTTGTAATGGCGTAGGCTATGCGGCTTACCCGGACAACCTGATAGAGAAATTTGTAGAGCAGAGCTGGGAAAAGGGCGTAGACATTTTCCGCATATTCGATTCGCTGAACTGGATGCCGAACATTGCTCCCTGCATAGAAATGGTACGCAAACGCACGGGTGGCCTTGCAGAAGGATCGCTGTGTTATACGGGTGATATACTGGACCCTAAGCGTACCAAGTATACGCTGGAGTATTACCTGCAAATGGCCAAAGACCTGGAGAATGCGGGTGCCCACATCCTGGCCATCAAAGATATGTCGGGCCTGTTGAAACCTTACGCGGCCAAGGTTCTGGTAGAAGCGTTGAGGGATACCGTAAAGCTGCCGATACACCTGCACACGCACGATACATCGTCGCTGCAGCCTGCTACCTACCTGATGGCGGCAGATGCGGGCGTGAATGTGGTGGATGTGGCACTGGGTTCATTGTCGGGCCTTACTTCTCAGCCCAACTTTAACGCTATTGTTGAAATGATGAAGTTCAACGATCGGGATAACCCTTATGATATCAAACTGCTGAACCAGTTCAGCAACTATTGGGAAACGGTGCGCGATTACTACTATCCGTTCGAGAGCGGCCTGAAGGCAAGTGCGGCAGAAGTGTTCCAGCACGAGATACCGGGTGGCCAGTACAGCAACCTGAAACCACAGGCAGTGGCATTGGGGTTGGGTGATAAGTTTGAGCAGATAAAGGATATGTATGCCACTGTGAACAACATGTTTGGCGATATAGTGAAAGTAACACCAAGCTCTAAGGTTGTGGGTGACATGGCGCAGTTCATGGTAGCCAACGGCCTCAGCGAAGAAGATGTATATGAGAAAGGCCAAAACATATCGTTCCCGGAATCGGTACAGCAATTCTTTATGGGAGATATTGGCCAGCCAACAGGAGGTTTTCCTGAAAAGCTGCAGCGCATTATACTGAAAGATAAAACACCATTTACAGATCGGCCTAACAAGCACCTGGCGCCAATAGATTTTGATAAGGACCTGGTTGCATTTAAAGAACAGTATGGGGATGACCTGGGCATCTGCGACTTCCTGTCTTACAAGTTCTATCCTAAAGTATATGAAAGCTACCTGAAGTTTGTGCGCGATTTTGGTGATGTATCTGTTGTGCCTACCAAGTATTTCTTCTATGGCATGCAGGAAGGGCAGGATACCACGATAGAGATAGCCAAAGGCAAGACATTACTCATTCGCCTGCTAAGCATAGGTAAGATAGATGAGAAAGGTAACCGTACGGTGTTCTTCAAGCTGAACGGGCAGACGCGTAATATAGAAGTGCGCGACCGCTCGGTGAAGGTAGAGCAGAAAGAGAACCGTAAGGTGGACAAGGCTAACGATAAACAGATAGGTGCGCCGCTGCAGGGCATGCTATCTAAAGTGCTGGTGAAGAAAGATGAAAAGGTGAAGAAGAACCAGCAGCTGTTTGTGATAGAGGCCATGAAGATGGAAACCATCATTACAGCACCGGCCGACGGGGTGGTAAGCCATATAGAGCTGCCGGCAGGCACATTGGTAAATACCAATGACTTTGTGGTGGAGCTGAACTAAGAATAATTGATTGATATCAAAGCGGCTTGCAGGTAACTGTAAGCCGCTTTTTTAATGCTGTTTAAGGCAAGAAAAATGTAACTTTACTTAACTGTAGTGTCGAAGTGGGGACTTATACAGTTAGGCATAAAATAGTGGAGCGTTTTAAATGTTGAGATTTTCTTACTGCAGTTGCTTGATTTTTTTTTCGGCGATCTCTTTCGAAGAATTGCATGCACAATTCACAACCACCTACGCCGTTCCAGAATTCTTCCATTACCAACCGCAGTACAGCCGCGATACTGCCTTTGTTTTCCGTTGTTATGATAAGAAAGATAGTATCATGACGAATGTGACGGACTACGATAATGTCTATTACTATTCCCTGTTCAAAGAGTACATCGATTCATTCAATATCTATAAAGACCCCGATGGGAGCAGGCATTTTTTGCCCGTTAGCTATATTGTGCGCCGGTACGACAGGCTAGGTACTAACCGGTGGATGACCGTGCAATATCCGGGTAATAAATACAGTGAACTAAAGGACGACCGTTCAGTAACAGTGCGTACTGATACTGTGGGTAGCGCTGATACGACAAAGATATTCAGGTGCTATCGCACAACTATGGTGCAGTATTAGCTAAGCCCACTGACCCGCCAGTGCTTCTGTATCTACCGTATTCCCGGTTAATTCTGCCAGCTTTGTTATTACACGTTCCACCAATGCATCGGGGCAGGAAGCTCCTGATGTGATCATCACCCTCAATGGCCTGTTAGCAGGGATGTAGCCGGTAGTGGTCACTTCCTGGTGTGTGTGCATATTAAAGTGGCTGATCTCGTTGGCAGATACCAGGCAGTGTTCATTTTGTATATAGTAGGTGGGCAGTTTCAGTTCGCACAGTTCCACCAGGTGACTGGTGTTGGAGCTGTTGTAGCCGCCTATCACCAGGGCGAGGTCGGCCTCCGTTTCCAACATGCCGGTTACGGCGCTTTGGTTGTCGTTGGTGGCATAGCAAAGGGTGTCGCGCGCATCGGCTGCACGTTCGGCCACTTTATCTGCCGGGGTGTTGTAGTGGGTAAGTATCGTATTGCGCAGATAATCGGCAATGGCCTGTGTCTCGCTGGCCAGCATGGTGGTTTGGTTTACCACGCCTATGCGCTGCAGGTCCCTGGTCACATCAAATCCCTCGGAATATTGTCCTTTGAAATCTGTATAGAATTGCTCTGCCGGTAGTGCTCCGGTTATGTATCGGGCCAGCACTTCCGATTGCTGCATATCCTTCACCACAACGGTAGGGGTGTGCGCCTTGCTATGAGAGAATGTAGCACGCGTCTCTTCGTGGCCCGGCTTGCCGTGTACTACTATGGTGTACCCGTCATCGCCGATCTTTCCCGCACGGTTCCATACCTTCTCTACAAACGGGCAGGTGGTCTCGTATTGGGTTGGGTTGATGCCCTTTTCTTTCAGTATCTGTTCGGTTTCTAAAGTAGTGCCGAATGCGGGGATGATGACCACATCGTCAGCGGTCAGGTCGTCCCAGCTCATCAGCATATTGCCCTTGGT
>CANGNA010000062.1 GCA_947455215.1 Chitinophagaceae bacterium | reverse complement strand
GCTGCCAATGACACATTGTACATGTCCTTGATTTTCAATATCACAAAACGAATACTTCCCGACACAGCAATCACCCCCGACATTTGACAACGCGCTACGCTTGGTCAAATATCGTCCCCTCTTTTGCCCTACGCACAAGGCTTGGCAAAGAGGGGAGTTTCCGAAAATGAATACGTCCCGACGCGAGACTGCTTCGTTCCTCGCAGAGACCCGTGTCATTTGAAAAGTTCTTGAGCGCAGCTTATTGTTTACTCAGGGTGACACTCCGTGGGGGTGCTGTCATTTTGCTCTATTACCTTTTGCCTCTTTAGCCAATTACCCTTGTTTCTCGGTAAGGTATTTCCAGTAGCGGAGGGGCATGTGCTGGCGGTGTAGTTTGGGGTTCTTTCGGGAGGCTATGTTGACGCTGCGGAAATAGTTTTGCCACAGGCTTTCGTATGCGCCCTCGCGCTCGTGCAGTACGTTATCCAGTGGTTGTGATAGGGTGGTCTTCAGGTCTATATCTACAGTGGTCACCGCGTGCAGATCGTAATAGATGCCATATTGCCGGCGCATGTCGTAGATGAGCCAACGCTGGTCGGCATAGCGTTTTTCAAAATGGTCGGCTATCAGTGGCAGTACGTTAAAGTCGGGCTCTACGGTGGCATAGTACAGGTCGTCGGCGGTTTGGCGGAAGCGTACGAAGGCCTCCATGCGGTGTTTTTCCCTGTGTACTTTACGATTGGTATCGGTCACATACATTACAGCGGGGTGGCTGTAGTCGCGCGATACATCGCCATTGGTAAATATGTGCCGCATGTATTGCAGCAGCATATCTTCCATACCCTTCTGCTCCGACAGGAACACCCGGTATATGTTGTTGCGCACATCGGCAGGTATGTACTTCAGCAGGCCCGCCCACACGCGTGCTGCATGTTCGTTGTTCGTTGCAACGTTTTTAAACCCGCCAAACAGGTCGTACTGCCAACGCTCCTCCGATACGATAGATACCTCCCTGAGGCGGTATTCGT
Organism: Chitinophagaceae bacterium; assembly: GCA_947455215.1. Taxonomy (GTDB): domain Bacteria; phylum Bacteroidota; class Bacteroidia; order Chitinophagales; family Chitinophagaceae; genus Flavipsychrobacter. The sequence continues at coordinate 24,888 of CANGNA010000062.1, read as the reverse complement.
ATACTTCGAATACCGCTGACAGGAAGCCGGGAAATGTATTGTCGTAGATGAGGATGGTCATTTTTTCAAGTCAAAAGTCAAAAGTTAAAAGTCAAAACCTTAAAGTGGTTGATGGGGGACTCATGTTTTTCTGCCCACGTGTTCCTTACTTTTCTTTTGCTTCGCCAAAAGAAAAGTAACAAAAGAAAAGGCGATCGGAAAAATCGCGCTTCCGCATCCCGGCTGAGCCGGGACCGGCGCGAGCTGCCGTTTTCCGAAGGCCAGGCTTCCTGCTCATGAGCTTATAGCATGTAATATTTGAAAACAGCCGGATGTATCATTCATTGTTTTTTGCATTTTAAAATAAGGTGAGTTGTGGTGAGAAGGTGGGTTGGTATTTGCTATGGCCCTCGGAGAGGATGAATTGGCGGATGCGGTGTGCTTCGTGGTCTTTGTGGGTCTCGCCGTCGGTCTTGCAGGTGATGAAGTATTTGGCCCTGTTCATGGCCAGCCCGAATTTCTTCAGGTGGTCCCATGTAAGGGCGCTGAAGCGGCGGGCGGCCACTATTTTAAGTGCCGATGTTACACCAATGCCGGGTATGCGTTTGATCATGGCCAGGTCGGCCTTGTTGATGTCGACGGGGAAGAGGTGCAGGTTGCGTAGGGCCCATGCCAGCTTGGGGTCTATCTCCAGGTCCAGCAGCGGCTCGGCGGGGCTGATGAGTTCCTGCACCTTAAAGCCATAGAAGCGCATCAGCCAGTCGGCCTGGTACAGGCGGTTCTCGCGGATCATAGGCACGGGTGTGCCTATGGCCGGCAGGCGGCTGTCGGTACTGATGGGTACGTAGCCGGAGTAGTATACGCGGCGCATGCTCATCTTATTATAGAAATGATCGGCGGTGAAGAGCACCTGCAGGTCTGTCTCCTGCGTGGCACCCACTACCATTTGCGTGCTTTGCCCGGCAGGTGCAAACAGTGGTGTTTTGCGGAATCGCTTCTTTTCTTCGCGGTTCTCTTTTATAGCCCCTTCCAGGTACTTCATCGGGTGTATCATGTCTTCCCGTTTCTTATCGGGTGCCAGTAGTTTTAGTCCCTGCTCGGTGGGCATCTCCAGGTTCACACTCAGCCTGTCGGCATACAGGCCGGCTTCTTTTAGTAGCTCGGGGCTGGCGCCGGGTATAGCCTTCAGGTGTATATACCCATTGAAGCGGTGCTCTGTGCGCAGTGTTTTGGCTATGAGCACCAGCCGCTCCATGGTATAGTCGGCATTGCTGAAGATGCCTGAACTGAGGAACAGCCCTTCGATATAGTTACGGCGGTAGAAACTGATGGTGAGGTCTACCACCTCCTGCACGGTGAAGGCGGCGCGTTTGATGTCGTTGCTTTTGCGGCTGACGCAATAGGCGCAATCGTAAATGCAATGGTTGGTGAGCAGTATCTTGAGCAGCGACACGCACCGGCCATCTTCGGTATAGGCATGGCAGATGCCGGAGTTGCTGGCATTGCCCAGTCCCTTATTATCGTTGGTGCGCTTGCTGCCGCTGGAGGCGCACGATACATCGTACTTGGCCGCATCTGCCAGTATGCTTAGTTTTTCGTTTATCCGTTCCCACTTCATCTTTTCTGCTCGTTTGTTTGTTCTGTGTTTTCTATAGGCGGTTTACTTTTTATGTCTTTCGGTCTTTCAGACCTTACGTGTTTTTGTTATATACCCGGGACTGCGTCCCGGGCTATTGTCTTTCGGTCTTTCAGACCGTATCCTACAATTTGTTTCGCAAGCGGGACGCTTGCCTGGTCTTAGGACGAAGCGGGACGCTTCGACCAGTGCCCAGATGCTTCGACGAGCGCTATTATTTATGCGGCGCGGTTGGTTTCGTAGAACGCGCGTATCTGGTACAGGGTTTCTCCGTGCGATACCTTTTGGTGGTAGGTGTTCTCATCGGCTACGAAGTAGCGGCGGTTGATGGGTAGGTAGTATTGCAGCAGGTTATGTTCCAACCAGCCTTTCTTAACCATTTTGCCTTCGAACAACACCAGTTTGTTGGCCTCGCCCAGTGTGTAGTCTTTCATCATGTGCTTGTTGCGTTCGAATACGGACCGGGTAAAGGGTGGCTTTTCGCCATATATGTGTTCTTTGGTATTCTCTATGATGAAGGGATCGTCGGGCGGTTCTATGGCTGCCACCGGCTGCGGAGCAGGCTCAGCTTGTGGTGTTGCTGGTAAAGGTTGGTTAGCCGCAGGTGTAGTCTCTTTTTCCTTGCTCTTGTTGTTGTAGCCTATGTATTGCAGGTATAGCGGCAGCAGGCTTTGGAACAGGGCTTCATCGGCATTGGCTATAAAGTGGATGAAGTTGAGGATGGCCTGTGCTGTTGCTGCTTTAGAGGTATGCTTCAGCTTATTGTAGCCGTTGAGCAGTTTGGCCTGCTGGTCTATCTCCTCGCGCGTGGGTGTGTCTTGACCGGTCTCGCGGTTGGTTATCTGTTGCTGAAAGGCGAGTATCTGGCGGCCTAAATTATCGGCTATGATGGCCGATGCGGCTGTGGCAGCCTGGCGCTGACCCTGCCAGTCATCGGCCTGTGCCCAGCTGAATATGGTTTCGAATGGCTGGCCGGTAACGGCGGCTATCTCGTGTTCGTTCTTGTTGTCGAACAGGTAGAGTTTGTGTGCTAGTGCTTTCATAATAAGAAAATGGCTTAATGGCTTAATTGCTCAATGGCTCAATTTTGCCGTGATGAAAAAGGATGATGATAAGTATAAATGAGGTGTTGTTTTGGTGGTGGTGGGGCGTGGATCTTTGTCTTCATAGTTTGGTTGTTTTGTGGTGTAAAATTAGAACGGGGTTTTGGTAAAAAGTGTTATTCCAATTTTGCGTTGTACACATAAATGGCTATGTTTTTATAGTGAAAGTGGCTCCTGTAGAGGCGTTGAGGTACTGCGGAAAATGTGGATATCTTTCGAAAATAATTGCTCAATGGCTGAATTGCTCGATGGCTCAATAGTCAGTTTGGTGCATGTGTGTGTTGTCCGGGCGTTACAAACGCCGCGCCGTTGCATCCGCGTTACAAACGCGGACGAGTGTGGACGAGTGTTGGCCTGGGTCGCCGCCCCGATCACCCCCGATCCCGGCTCAGCCGGGAACAACACGTCTCGGCTCAGCCGAGACTGGTCGAACATCGTCCCCTTCCACGCAATGCTGCGGGACTTACAGCTTTGGCAAGAGGGGAGTGAGTTTTTTTTGGAGTGGTTTGATGTAGGGCGTTACAAACGCCGTGCCGTTGCATCCGCGTTACAAACGCGGACGAGTGTTGAGCGTGGGTACCCGTGACCGTGTCGCCCTTCGACAGGCTCAGGGTGACACTATGTGGTGGTTGCTGTGATTTGATCATGATTTCAGGTTTTTGTTACACCCTCGTCATGACTGGCGTGAGCGGGCTACTGTCATTTTTAAGGGAACTGAAGTTGATAGAAAAGCAAATAGCCGACCATATGGTCGGCTATTTGTTTCGAGTCGGGAGACTCGTTTATTTATCTGGTCACGAGATTGCTTGTGGCTGAACTCTCGCGACAGGTATTTTGGGGTATTACCATTTGCCTTCTTTGCCGCGGAATTCTTTTGGTTTTACTACTGTGAATACGCGGGAGATGTTGAAGCCGAAGTGTATGCCGCCGTCGGACCATGAATCGCTGGTCTGGCCGATGATGACGCGCTCGGTGTTGGTAAATGAGTTGCTGAACATGAGCTGGAATACGTGTCCGCCGGTTTCTATATCTACGCCCAGTGCCAGTGCATTGTATGTTTTGGCGGTGCTGCCTATCACGAACATGTCGGAGTTGGTAAGGCGGTAATAGTATTCGCCGGTGATGGCCACGCGCCTGCTGAGCTTGATGCGGCCACCAATACCCAGTGCCAGTGTGTTGTTGCTGAATTTAGAACTATCGACCAGGTTGTAATGCACGAGTGTAGGCATGATCTGCAGTGAGAAGCGGTCGTTGAACTTACGGGCAATGAGTATTTGGTTGGTATAGGCCAGCTGGTTGCTGAAGTGCCACTCGGCGCCGGTAGGCAGGGGGAGTGTGCTCTTTCTTACCGCCGATATATTACCAAAGTAGCTGATAGTAACCGGTGTACCATCTTTACGTTGTTTAAGCAGTTTTACCTTGGCAAACAGGTCGTTCTCTTTGTTGAGCGTACTGTGCTCTACGCCCACCATCAGCCAACTGGTGATGCCGTAATCGAGTGCCAGCTTGGTGGTAGCATTATCCAGGCCGAAGAAATTTTCTGCGCCCTGGTTGAGCAGGCCGAATCGGTGGCATACGCGGAAGTCGAGCACGCCTTTGGCCAGGTTCTCTACGCTGCTGGTATTATTGATACGGGTAGCCTTGAAAGTAAAGTTGACCTCTTCTTTTTTTGTCGGTTTAGTTTCTTTATCCAGCTCATCGAGCAGGCTGTCTGCAGACTGTGCACGTGCGGCGGTGAAGCCAAGGCCGAGTAGTGCAGTTGCCAATATGAATTTACGCATTGTGTGTGTTCTGTTTTTTGTTTGTTGTGCCGATCTACCCCGATGTTCGACAAGAGGGGAGTTTTCTAAAACGAATACGTCTCCCAAAAGCGAACTATCGAATTGATGTTTTTTTAGAAGGTATCTTTCGCTCTTTCAGAGCTTATTTTAGTTTGTTTATACCCGGGACTGTTGTCCCGGGCTATTGTCTTTTGGTCTTTCAGACCATTAACATGAAGGTCTGAAAGCAGAAGATTTTAATTCTTTATTTCTTAGCCATTGCTGCATCTACAATGATAACAGCGTCTTTGGCTACTTTATCGGCTACTACTGTTGGTACTTCTACCTTGTAGTCGGCCAGGTGAACTGTAAACTTGGCAGAGGCAGTAGCGTTGCCGCCTTTAACCACTACAGTGCCGGGTACGGATACTGTTTTTGCTACCCCATGTATGGTCAGTTCGCCGGCTACAGTTGTTTTGTAGCTGCCATCTTTTTCCAGGTTCACTTCCTGCATGTTAGCGATCTTACCTTTGAACTGTGCCTTAGGGAACTTATCGCTTTCCATATAGTTCTCGTTGAAGTGCTGCTGCATGAGGTCGCGCTCGAACTTGAAGCTTTTTACCGGCAGCTGGAATACAAAGTCGCCCGTTTTGGCATCGAGGATGGCAGCCACCTCATTGTTTACTGCTTCGATCTTCTCCGGCGATTTAGGTGAAGTAGCATTGAAAGATATTTTGCCGGTACGCGTCATGTATTTCTGGGCAAAAGCAGGGCCTGAAACGGCCAGTATGAGCGATGCGATGATCAGCTTTTTCATATTGTTGTTTGTGTTAGTTTGAAAATTAATTGTTTTGAGCGCCGTGGTTTACCCAATATACGATCTGGCCGATCTTGCAATCGGATAGCTTAGCCATACCCTGCGGCATCCTTCCGCTTGTTATCTGGTCGACCAGGGAGCCATTATCAGCCGAGGCTTTGACCATTGAATATTGGGTAAGGTCGTAGCCGCCAGATGCGGAGGAGGCATCGTGGCAGCCGGCGGTATTGCACGACTGGTTCATGATGGCCATGATATTGCCTGAGTAGGTAGATGGATTGGTGGCTGTGTCGCATGGGTCTACCGTAGTTACTGGAGCGGGGTACAGCTTTTCGTACTTGTCGTTATAGCAGCCTGTGGCAATGATGGCCAGGAGCGCTATAGGTATCAGTTTTTTCATTTTTTATATGCGTGTTGTTGTGTTTGTTTGTTGTGTTTGTGTTGTCGCCGCAGGGTTGAAACCCTGCGCTAGTATAGCCGGCACTTTCAGGGCCTGTATTACCCAGTCACCCTTTTCCATGAGCCTACTTAATAATACAGTCGGTGAGGGAAACGCCGGTGATGCCATTGCCGGAGCAGAAGCCCTTGATGGTGAGGTTTTGGCCTTTGTTTACCGTTGCATTTTTTTCGCGCATGGTGCATTGTATGCCTGCTGTGGGATCCTCGGTCTGCAGTATCACCATCAGGCCGCCGTCCTGGTTCTTTTCGGTTTCGGCTACTGTGCCCGATACTTGTATAGCCTTGTTCAGGTATTTGGCATCGGCCGCTTTTTCATCGGCAGTATATTCTTTGGCCAAGGCCTGCGCTGTTACTTCTATACCTTTTGCATCTTCTACTTTAGCATGTGGTTTGTTCCATACATACCACCAGGCGCCGTATCCACCACCGCCCAGGAGCACCAGTGCAATAATAATTATCCGGAGTTTCTTTGACATGATCTTTTCTGATTATGATATTTGATAAAATTAAGGGCAACATGTGTGCCAATTACAATTTCTTTACTTCGTCGAGGTAGTTTTTACTGGTTCTGTAAGCGGTGCTTTTGAAGGTGGCCACTACTTCGTTCAGTTCATTATTTACGGTGATATCATAGAAAGAGGTTTTATTACCCAGGTGTACTTCGCGGGCATCAACAAACAGTTTATCTCCGGCTTTTGCGGCACGGATGAAGCTGATCTGTACATCGAGGGCCACACTCAGGCGACCATGGGAATTGCAGGCAAATGCAAAGGCACTATCGGCGGCAGAGAATACTACACCACCATGTACGATGCCAAAACCATTGAGCATGTCGGGCCGGATAGTAAAATGGAGTTTGCACCAACCGGTGCCGTAGTCGTCGAGCTGAAGACCCAGCCATTGGCTGAAGGGATCATTCTGCATCATTGTTTCTATCACCAGGTTGCCGGGCATATGGCAAATATAATTAAATGTATTGACACGTATTTTTTGTTCAAATTCTAAGTTCCAAGGACCAAATGCCAAGGACCAGTGTTCAAAATCCAAGGTTCAAGTTCCGGGGTTCAAATCAAGTCATACAGCTACTTTTTGTTTGTTATACAGTGGTGTTACATGGACGGCAGGGGTATGGGATTTATCCAGCACATCGAGGATAAAATGATCGAACTGCTCGTTGAATTTGCGGGCAAATAACTTATCTGTGTGGCGCAGTGCAGGCAGGTCTTCCATAGACAATGTTTTAGGGCTGGCCTTATGCTCGGCCCAGTCGGTATACATCAGGTTATCGGCCTGTATGGCTGCGCGGAAGGGCGAATTATACAATATGGTATGGAACATCAGCTCGTCTGCACCCCAGCTAAGCCTGAAATGGCGGGCTATCCAGGGATTGTTCTTCATATAATCTACCACGTAGGCAATGCTGTCCCTGCTTGCAGTGAACCATTGTGCGCGGCCGGCGGCTATGATGCCGGGGCGTAGTTTGCGTGCGGGTAAGACGGTATTGAGTATCTTTTCCAGCTTATACCTGCCGGGGATGTTGAGATCGGGCAGGTGGTATTGGGTGATGCGTGGTATGGCCTCTTTCCATACTTCCATCACGGGCTCGCAGCGCATGAAGATCTTACCGGGATTATCGGCCAGGAAGTCGTGGATGTAGGAGGTGCTTTTGATGGGGTAGTCCATACCGCTCATCAGGTTGATGTAGTCGAACGCTATGCCGGTACCCAGGATCTCCTCGCAACTATTCAGTGTGGCCTGCACCTGGCTGTAGCCGCCCCAGTTGACTGTTACTCTTTTGGCTACCAATCGCACGTTGGGTATTTCTTCCAGGTGCTCAAACGGGCGGATATCGCTCTTTTTATCGATATGGATGAAGAAGTATGCACTACTGTGTTGCAGGCGCATGATCATGCGATGTAACTGCCCGGGGGCAGTGTGCGCCAGTATCAGGTGAGCGATCTTCATAACGTAAATCTATGTATATAAGTCATTAAGACTCATTAAATGGGGTAAACGTTTAAAATAGTGGGAGTAATTTTATTAATGGCTTAATTGCTCTATGGCACAATGGCTCAATGGGGTGAAATGCGGGAATTGGTCTGAATGTATTTGAATTCTATGCTTAATTAAACCCCGAACCTCATCGGCTAAGTCGAGACACGGTAAAGGGAGGTGACGTTGGTGCCTTGTGTGGTGGTACTAAGTGCGGTGTCATATTAATTAGTGGGAGAGCGTATCTTTCGCTCTTACAGAGCTCGCCCAACTTCCTTAATTCCACCCGGGACTGCATCCCGGGCTATTATCTTTCGGTCTTTCAGACCTTATTTTTCTAGACTAAATGACATTGCTATATAGAGGGCGGTGATGTTTTACCGAAGGTCGTTGTTCCGGCGAACTATGCGGTAATGTGGGGGGAATGTGTTGCTTAATTAAACCCCGACCCTCATCGGCTAAGTCGAGACACGGTAAAGGGAGGTGATGTTGGTGCCTTGTGTTTTTGCGGGATCATTTGTTGATTATTTATCATGGTTTGGTATTGTATAATGGTAATTGCATGTATTCTGACCATTGAAGCGGGGACGGAAGTGGTTGGTTGCTGAGTTCGATATGGATGACGCGGCGGCGCTGTTGATTGGTTGTGCGGCCTGATGAATGGAAGAGCAGCGGGTGCATCAGCATGATGCCGCCAGCTGATACATTACATGTGGTTGGGTTGGTGATATTTATTTGCTCAACCCGTTGTATGCCGTCCTTGTGAGAGCCATCGATGACCCTTAATGCTCCGTTATGTTCATTGGTATCGTCGAGGTGAATGCGGATGGTAAAGTTGTGCTGCAGGATATGTAGTGGTGGCTGCACGGCAAATTGACCTTCTTTGACGGTCCATGGGCCGAACCCTTGTGTTAGTATCTTTTCTTTTACTGATATGGTTATATCCTGGTGCCAGGCTACGAACCAGTTGGACGCCGGTGGCTTATCGAAGTAGATGGATTTTGTAATGAAGTAATCGTTGCCGAAGGTGTTGGCGATGATGTCTTTAAGGTTTTGGTTGAAAATATGGGGTAGTGTTTCCGGCACTTCTTTTAAGAACTGGCGGATGGCGAACAGGCCGTTGTTGCTGCGGAAGTTTGGGTTGGCTTCGTTCGCGTTACTGATGATCTTGGCGAGGTTCGCTACTTCCGCAGGGGTGTAGATGTTGTTGATAGTGGTGTGACCGTGTGTAGTGAATTGTGTTTTGTAATTCATAGTTGTTGTTTTTTTTGGGCGTTACAAACGCGCGCCGTAGCATCCGCGATACAATCGCCGACTAGTTACTCACCTAATACATCTTCACAAGAGAACCACAGCTTTTCTGATAAGAGCTCGTCACCGTAGCTACTAAGTAAATGTGCCGTTTGTTCAATGGAGTCATTTATTGAAATCGCATGAGGCATGATAGCATTATACATATCGAAAGTATATGAGCTATTGTATCGTTGTATAATATCCAGTAGTTTAATGGAGTTTTTTCTCCGATTATATGCCTGATGGGTAGGCGGGAGATTATACAGTTCAATATCTATAAATCGATTGGCATAGCTATAAATTATTTTAACTATTATGCCCTTGCTGTATTCAATAATAAAAAGTCGTTCAGTATTATATGAGCACTCAAAAGAAAATCCATATGTCTCCACAAGGAAATTGTAATGATAAACGACACAACGCTCAAATTCATTTTTATCAATCATACCTGTGAAGATTATTATAATTAATAGTTGTTGTTTTACCGGCGTTACAAACGCCGCGCCGTTGCATCCGCGATACAATCGCGGACGAGTGTTTTTTTGTAAGTTGATATTTAATGAAATAGGCTGCCAATTATTGGCAGCCCATGTTTTTATTTCTTATTCACCATCTTGTCCAGGGTTTCCTGGGCAAGGGGGTGGTAGTTGCCGCGGTATTTGGTGTAGAGGTTTCTGGCCATGGGCTGGTTGGCCGGGGTCTTCATCATTTCGGCATAGAGGGGCTGCAGGAATTTGCGGCGGCCCACGGTGCTGAGGAATTGCTCCATTGCCGGGTAGGCAGCTTTGTAGCCTGCGCGTATGCTCATCACAAACCACAGGTCGGCGATCTCACTGTTGCCGGTATTGGTGAGTTTGTATTGTTCATCGAGGGCCTTCATCTGTGCATCGGTAAGGGTTGCCGGCATTTTGCGGAGGAAGTGCAGCCATTCGTGGGTGGTCCAGCCGGTGGTGGTGAGCTGTGCCGGTGCCGTGCCGTTCAGGAATTTGGTACGTTCAGCATCTACCTTGGTGAAGCGCTCCATATCGGCACGCGGGCAGTTGGCCGGTATGCCGGGGCCATATACCCATGCCTTGATGTCTATCTTCTTATATAAGGTACTGTCGCCATGCAGCAGGTGCTCATCCAGGTAAGCCAGGAACTGCTCTGTGGTGATGGTCTTGAAGGCGTGATCGTTGAAGTAGTCGTTCAGGAACTTATCGAATTGCTGGCGGCCAACGGTGCGCTCTATGGTCTCGAGCAGCAGGGAGCCTTTTTCGTAGGCTATATCTGTAAGGCCATCGTCGGGGTCGCGACCGGTGAGGTTCAGCTTCAGCCATGTATCGGGGCTTTTAGGGCCTATCTCGTCAACGGCGGTCTGCAGGTCCTGGTAGCCCAGTTCCCATAACATGTCGGAATAGGTTTTGCCCATGAGCTGTTCCATGATGCGGCGCTCGAAATACACGGTAAATCCTTCGTTCAGCCAGAAGTCGTTCCAGGTGGCGTTGGTCACCAGGTTGCCGCTCCAGCTATGCGCCAGTTCGTGCGCTATGAGCGATACCAGGGAGCGATCGCCGGCAATAACGGTAGGGGTGCAGAAAGTAAGGCGCGGGTTTTCCATGCCGCCGATGGGGAAGCCCGGAGGCAGCACTATAACATCGTAGCGGCCCCAGCGGTATGGGCCATATAGTTGTTCGGCAGTGGTCACCATCTTACCCACATCCTCAAACTCGTTACGCACTTTGTCTATCATACCCGGCTCGGCATATACGCCGGTACGTTCGTTGATGGGGCGGAACTGTATATCGCCCACTGCCAGTGCCATCAGGTAGGCCGGTACAGGCGTTTCCATTTTAAAGTGGTACACGCTGCTGTCGTTCACCTGCTGGGGGTTCTCGGCACTCATCAGCGCCAGCAGGCCCTTAGGCACAGTTACGCGGGCAGCGTATGAGTAACGGATGCCCGGACCATCGGGACAGGGTATCCACGAGCGGGCGTAGATAGATTCTGACTGCGTGTAGAGGAACGGAGACTTTTTATCGTGGGTCTGCTGCGGATCGAGCCACTGCAGGGCACGGGCATTGGCGCCTGTCTTATAATATACGGCTACCTGCTTAGCGTTATCGCCAATAGGTATGTGCAGGGCACTGCCGAGGTGTGGCAATGCCGGCGCCAATGTATGTGGTGCTTTTTTGCCATCTACCAGTACGCTGTCTATGGTCAGGTCGTAGGTGTCGAGCTTCAGCTCTTTCAGCTTGTTCTTATTGTCTATGGTCCACAGGGCGGTACCGCTGATGCGCTTACCAGCGAGGTCGACATTGATATCGAGATCGAGGTGCGATACGGCGATACTATCGGCATTGGACTGGGTATGCAGATCTTTTGCTGCAGCCGGGGCTACGGCTACGCTGCCTTCTTTAGCAGGTTTAGGCTCGCAGGCATTAAGTGCCACAAGCGACAGGAGGGCAAACGCCATTCTTTTTTGCATATCGGACAAATGGTTGGGAGCGTAAAAGTAGTGAAATAATGAGCGGCCGCGCAGCCGGAGGGGTAAATTTAGGTAGTGTGTGGTGCTACTAATGTTGGTAGGGTAGTATTTTGTGTATTACTTTTACAAGACCATGGAAATTTAATGCAATAGACTGTATGCGCATACCTTATTTATGTATTGTTATCTCATTTGTTTTATTCGCCTCGTGTCATCGTGGGGACGTTATTGATGACGCCCTTGCCCGTAAGCTGGATAAGGTGGCAGACACGCTCTACCTTGGCGGGCAAAGGCAGGAGGCTGTAAGGTTTATGGATTCTGTGCATGCAAAGTGGCCGGAAAAGCTGCTGCTCACCTATTTTACCTATGCCAGAAGGGTGCAGTACCAGACAGAGGTGAGCAATTTTGATAATGCCCTGCAACTAAATGACAGTTGTATTTTACTTATGGAAGAAGGCAAGGCCCAGCAGAAATATGCCCGGGAGTATATTCATTCGTTGCTGGAAAGAGGTAATATACTTTCTATTGCTAAAAAATACGACAGTGCCTATAAAGCGTATACAGATGGCTATGCTTTTGTTTTGAAAGCCGGTGATAATTGTGCACGACATGAGTTTGACTACCACATAGGGATGGCGCTTTACGGGATGAATAACCGGGTGAAGGCACGCGAACTTTTCAAGCAATCGTTTGCCGAGGCGTGTAACTGCGAGGGTAGTGATAAACCGTGGTACCGGATGCAGGAACTGCTGGGTAATATAGCACTTTGTTATAAAGGAGCGCCTGAACAAATGCTCTATTACGATTCGTGCATCTCTTTTATCAATCATAATAAGGATAAATTTCTGACCAGTGAAATGGTGGCCGATGCCTTGTCGACGGCTTACAGGAATAAAGGTACGGGGCTGGTAGCGCTGAACCGGATACCGGAGGCGAGGGAAGCGTGGATGAAGGGCATAGATGTATACATGCAACTGGACAGCAACAAATACAGGAACCGGACATTGGACGAGCAACTGGCATTAGCCATTACGTTGTATTATGTTGATGATACAGAGGGGGTAAAAAGAATGTGGCGCCAGCTGAAGCCTATAGCAGATACGGTAACAGAAGGGGACATAAAACAGGGTTGGCTGCGGTTGAACTTCATGTATCATGAAATAGTAGAGGATTATAAAACGGCCTACTATGGCATGGGCGACCTGCTGAACTTTATGGATAGTGTGCGCTATATGAATAATGACAGCAGCAGGAAGGACCTGGTGCAGGACCTGCAAAACAAGGAGCAAGCATATAACATACAATTGCTGACGAAAGAAAAACAACTGCAACGCACCTACCTGTGGGTGGCGATATTATTATCTGGCGTGGCTATAGTAGTGGTGATAATGGTGTACCGCAACTATAAAAAGACACAAAGGGCCAATGAGACCATCAGCAGACAGAAGGAGGCACTGGAACAAAGCAACAGAGAGAAGGACGGCATACTGAATGTGGTGGCGCATGACTTGCGCAACCCTATAGGCAGTATATCTTTTATTGCGGATATGATGCTGATGGAAGATGGATCGGCAATGGAAACAGGAGAGGCTTTCGGGATGATCAAGAGTGCATCTACAGGCTCGTTGCAGTTGGTGGATGAGCTGCTGGAGGTGGCCAGGAATGATAAGAGCACGCTGAAGAAAGCGCCGACAGATATTAGTGCGCTTGTGCGGGAAAGCATTGCTGCGCTTAAATATAAGGCTGATGAAAAAGAGCAGCAAGTGGAGTATAAAGCAGATGAGCAGGCGGGTACTCTAACCATAGACAAGGAGAAGATGGCCAGGGTGATCAGTAACCTGGTGACCAATGCGATAAAGTTTAGCCCGAAGGGCGGCAAAACAGAAGTGACAGCGGAGCAACGCAGCGGTGTGGTGGTGATAAAAGTGGCCGATAATGGTATAGGCATACCTGCGGATAAAATACCTGGATTGTTCCAGATGTTTACCAATGCACGGCGCAAGGGTACGGCCAATGAAGAATCTTTTGGGCTGGGCCTGGCCATATGCAAGCAGATAGTGGAGGCGCATGGCGGTACCCTGAGCGTGGAAAGTACGGAAGGGCAGGGCAGTACGTTTATTATTGAATTGCCAGCCTGATCGTTTTCAAGGGGCTATGTTGCCTTGTGATCATCCTTGGTTTATATTTGTTACTCCAACACCATACTACATTTATCCTCATGCGCCATACTATATTATCTATTGTTTTCCTGTTGCTGCTGCTGAGCAGCTGTAATCGCGGGCCAGTTTTAAATGACGACGATGCCAGACGATATAATAAAATATCCGATTCCTTATATGTAGCCGGGCACAGGCAGGAGGCTGTAAAGTTCATAGATTCGGTTTGTGGTCGATCGCAGGGGTCTGTGCTGGCCAGGTACTTTGTTTATTCCAGAAAGGAGCAGTTTGAACTTGAAAAGAAGAATTATGCACAGGCCATATTGTACGACGACAGTATGCGGGCCCTGATAGAGCAAAATAACCTGCAACAAAAATACACCAGGGAGTATGTGCATGCGCTGCTGGAAAAAGGGCTGATATTTTCGAACAACGGGAAATATGACAGCGCCTATAATGAATACATGAACGGGTATAAGCTTGTGTTGAAAAGCGGCGACCAATGCATGCGCCATGAATTTGATTATTACCTGGGGATGGTAGCGTATAAGCAGGACAACAGGGCGCAGGCCAGGGAGTTCTTCAAAAAATCGTTTGCGGAGGCTTGCGATTGCGAGAGCGGAGAAAAGCCATGGTACAGGATGCAGGAGCTACTGGATAATATAGGGCTCTGTTACAAGGCCGATTCGGGTGGGAGGGAGTATTTTGACTCCTGTATCTCATTTATCCATCATAATGAGGATAAGTTTCCCAGCCGGGAAATGGTGGCCAGTGCACTATCTACCTGCTACAAGAATAAAGGCATGCGGATAATGGCTGCCCGGCACTTTGCAGAGGCAAAGGAGAACCTGACCAGATCGTTTGAGGTGTACCAATTGCTGGACAGTGTAAAGTACAGAGATGTTATACTTAAATCTAAACTGGCGTATGGCATGGCCTTATATTTTGCTGATGATACCGCGGGTGTAGTTGCCCTGCACAACCAATTATTGCCGCAGGCAGATACAGTGCAATCGTCAGACATAAGGGAGCTTTGGTTGCAATTCAATTACATGTATCATGAAATGAGGCTCGATTTTAAGCAGGCGTACATTGCCCTGACAGACTTTGAAGAATACCGATCGACCCACCATAACTATTTTAAAGATAACAGCACAAAGGACATTACCCAGGACATGGCGAACCTGGAGCAGAATTATAAGATACAGCTATTGACCAAAGAGCAGCAGATACAGCGTATATCGTTGTGGGTAGCTATAGTTTTATCGTGCCTTGCAGGGGTTATAATAGCACTGATATACCGTAACTACAAACGGACGAGGAAAGCCAATGAGATCATTGGCCGGCAGAAAGCAGCGCTGGAAGCCAGCAATGTAGAGAAGGATGGACTGATACGTGAGAAGGATGGCATACTGAACGTGGTGGCGCATGACCTACGCAACCCTATAGGCAGTATATCTTTTATAGCTGATATGATGCTGATGGAAGATGGAACGGCCATGGAGCCGGATGAAGCGTTCGGCATGATAAAAAGTGCATCGATAGGTTCGCTACAGCTGGTGGATGAGCTGCTGGAAGTAGCCCGAAATGATAAGAGCACGCTGAAAAAGGTGCCGACAGATGTGAGTGGTCTTGTGCAGGATAGTGTTGCTGCGCTTAAATATAAGGCTGATGAGAAAGAGCAGCAGCTGGTGTATCAGGCAGATGAGCAGGCGGGTACACTAACCATAGACAAGGAGAAGATGGCCAGGGTGATCAATAACCTGGTGACCAACGCGATAAAATTCAGCCCGAAGGGCGGCAGGATAGAAGTGATGACAGCGAAGCACGATAATGGTGTGGTGATAAAAGTAGCAGATAATGGTATAGGGATACCAGCGGATAAGCTGCCGGGCTTGTTCCAGATGTTTACCAATGCACGGCGCAAGGGTACTGCCAATGAAGAATCTTTTGGGCTGGGCCTGGCCATATGCAAGCAGATAGTAGACGCACATGGCGGCACCCTGAGCGTGGACAGCACGGAAGGGCAGGGCAGCACGTTTGTTATTACACTACCGGGGTAATTGGGGTGGGCGTATTTATTATAGGTATGATGTTATCCAACAATGTTGCATACCTGCGGCATGCTATGTGCTTTGAGTGTTATAGCTACAAACATTTTGTCCTTACGGGGCAATGACATGTGGTGGTTGCGCAAACGAGGGCGTGGCAGTATATTAACTGATCATGGTTACGGCGTTCTTTATTGCCGGGCGGAAACTTTCGGTGATGGAGAATGTGCGAACGGCAGTGCGAATCTCGTCGTTGGATAGCTCCAGTATGAATTTTAATTGTACCGCTTCGCCACGGTTGACCTGTATGAATGAAGACCGCTGGGCAGGCGGTATGATCATGGTGAGTGTTTTGGCGAGGGTGCTGCGGATGTAGTACTCTGTTTTATCGGCCTCGTTATATATAATAGTATAGTTCTGATCTGCTCGGGCATAAACAATGGCGTTCCAGTCTATCTTTTTGTATTTATTGCCCTGTTTTACAAAGAAGAACGGATTTTGCTCTGCCGCTGCGTTGCCACCAGGTTGCGGGGTGGTCTTATTGCTATAATTATTAATGGCGCTTTGTACTGTGGCCACCAGCGATGCCGGATGAACGGGTTTAGTGAGGTAGGCTGACGGACGAGCCTCGATAGCCTCGCTGATGGTGTGACTGTCGGTGCTGCCGGTAATAAATATGAACGGTTTATTATATATTGCCGAGAGCATTTTACCGAGTTCTATGCCCTTGTTCTTACCATCGATGTTGATGTCGAGCAGGGCGATATCGTAATCCTGCGTGCTGAGCATACCTGCAGCGGCCTCGAATGTTGCAGCAGTGCCGGCAACGGTATACCCAAAATCATTGAGAGCGGCGGCGATACTGCGCAGCCACATGTCCTCATCGTCTACAATGATAACCCTGATCTCCTGGTGCATTAAAAAATGGTGTGGTGTGTGTGGCTACAAATATAGGTAGTAATCGGCAGATAGTGATTTCATCATCATTAAAGGGGTGTTTCGTCACTGAGTGACGTTGCAAACAGATCTCGATAGGTAATTTAGCAACTAAATAGCATATTTTATTTCAGGTATACATCGACATATGTTAAAATGTTTGTTTATGAATAGTTTTGCGAGATTTTCGGTAAATGCAAGGACAGGGCTAGTATTGATTTTTTCAATACTAAGCATTGTTGCCAATGCAACGACGGTTACTTTTTCGCCGGTATCCACACCAGGAGCAGTACAAACGTTTACAGTACCTGTAGGCGTTACAACCATTACGGCAGAAGTATGGGGGGCAAAAGGTGGTGGTACACAAGGTGGCAATGGTGGTAAGGTATCGGCCAATATTGCTGTTACGCCAGGCCAGGTTCTTTATATTTATGTAGGGCATAATGGTGGAGATAATATGTCGTTTTATGCAGGTGCAGGTGCACAGGGCAACGGTGGGGATGGATCGGATATACGCATGGATGCAACAGAATTTAATGAGATATTAGTTGCCGGCGGTGGTGGCGGTGGAACTGACTGCAGTGGAGGAATAGGAGGTCATGTAAGCGGTAGTGCTTCAAATTCGTGTTCGTTTGAAAGTGTTCCTGCATCAGGTGGCGGAACCTATAGCCCAGGGCGTGGAGGACAAAGCTATGATCCCGGTATCATTGGTGAAGATGGACGACATTGGTTTGGAGGGAATGGTAGCGGCGGTGGCGGCGGCGGCGGCGGATGGTATGGCGGCGGTGGCGGCGGAGACGGTTCAGGTGGTGGTGGCTCATCATACGCCAACGCGACATATTGTACATCTGTTGTTTATACTGACGGGGTGGTTACCGGCGATGGTAAGATAACGATCACATATGCATCGAATACCACACCATATTTTGCGGGCACACCTTTGTCTTTCGATGTATGTCAAAATGCGGATGCAACAAGCATTCGGTATTTATTAGGTGCAACTGATCCTGACGCTGGTCAGACCTTGTCTTGGAGTGCAACTTCCGGACCTTCGCATGGCACGATCAGTATTTCTGGTTCGACGCCATCAGGCACCAATGTTTATCCAACCACAGCTACTTATCAGCCAACGCCCGGTTATTCAGGTCCGGATGCTTTTACAGTGCAAGTAAGCGACGGTGTTGGTGGGACCGGTTCACGTACTTTCGGTTTTACTGTTTCTGCGTCGCCAACCATCTCGTTAGGCAGTAATCCCAATATAGCAGTGGGTAGCACAACTGCCAACCTTACCTATTCGGGTACGACCAATTTTCCCAGCCAATACAGTATAGCGTGGAGCACAGCTTCTTTAGCTGCCGGTTTTAGTAATGTAGGCCCTACAACACTTCCTTCCAGCCCAATAGCGCTTACAGTGCCCGGCAGTGCAGCTAACGGTACCTATGAGGGTGTAATAACTGTTAAGAATTATTATCCCGGTTGTTCCAGCAGCGGAGATGCGTTTTCGGTAATTGTAGGAAATAGCAACACCACACCAACCTACCTGAAGACAACTCCTCTATCGGTTTCTATGTGTCAAAACGGCGGAGGTATCAACCTACGTGATTCGCTGCATGTAAGCGATACCAATACGGGCCAGACCCTTACGTGGAGTATAGATGCAGCGCCCGGGGGCGGGACGGTGTTCATTACAGGCGGCACAGCTTCGTCGGGCAGTACAGATATTACACCGAGTGGTACCATTACCTACCAGCCATTTCCTGGTTTTTCTGGTCCGGACGGTTTTTCTATAAAGGTGAGCGACGGCATTTCATCGAGCTCTATGTCGTTCCTGGTGAGTGTGAACGCCGGCCCATCCATATTCGGTAATTTACCAGTGGATGTGTGTAGCGGAACGTCGTTCAGTATAACGCCTACTGCCAATGAGAACAGTACGTACACATGGGGTGTTACCTCCAACACAGGATCAGTGACGGGAACATCGGGTGGTAGTGGCAGCACCATTAGCCAGACGCTGGTGAACCCGAGCAATACCACTGATGCGATGGTGGTGTACTCTGTGGTGCCTACATCTACAGCTACCGGTTGTACAGGCTTCAGTTCCAACTATACAGTGAATGTGCATGCGATACCGCTGATCACCAATGCTGCAACGGTATCGCTGTGCAGTGGTTTACCATTATCATTGCCGATCAATACAACAACATCATGTAATTTCTTCGATTGGGCACCGGTGTCCAATCCGGGTTCTGTTACCGGCGTTACCGCAGGTAGTTCACCGACCATCAGCCAGACGCTGACCAACCCGGACAATACTGCGGCGGCCTACGTAACCTACACTGTTGCCGGTACATCGTTGTACAACTGTACGTCGCCAACAGATACCATAACTGTGAAGGTGAACCCTAAGCCGGTACTGGCATCGGCGGCTACAGACTCTATTTGTAGCGGTACTGCTACCAGCATAACGCTGGTGGCCAGCACGCCAAGCAGCTTTACCTGGCAGGCCACAGGTTCTGCAACAGGAGCCAGTAACGGCAGCGGTGCTGCCATTGCGCAGACGTTGACTGCTACCAGCAGTTTCTTCAATGCGAATACCAATTACGCCCTTACCATCACGTCGGATACCGGTGGATGTGTGAATAATATCTCCCAGAACGTAGCTGTTACTGTGCTGGCACGCCCTACAAGCACAACCTTGCCACCATCGGCCATTTGCAGCGGTAGTACTACAAGCATTTCGTTGACAGGCAGTGTGGCAAGTACTTTTGAGTGGACGGTAAGCAGCAATACAGGACTGGTTAGCGGTACAGCTGATGGAAGTACTAGTAATATTGTACAGACACTGGTGAACCCAAGCAATGCGACCGCAGCTACTGTGGTATACTCTGTTATTCCAACGGCAGTGGCTGGTTCTTGTACCGGTACTCCGTTTACTGTAAGTCAGACCGTTAATGCTAAACCGCAACTGACCACACCATCTGCTATTTCTTTGTGCAGCGGCACGGCGTTGAGTTATCCACTTACCGCAAGTACGTCCGGTACTTTTGAGTATACGCCGGTAAGCATCACCGGTGGTATCACCGGAACATCTTCTGCAAGCGGATCAAGTGTTTTGAGTGGAACATTGACCAATCCCGGCAGCGTATCGTCTGGCGTTGTTACCTATCGGATCATTCCTACCTCCAGCACAGGTTTTTGCGTGGGAGATACGGGCTATATGGATGTCAGGGTACATCCTATACCAGACCTCACTTACCCGGCCACGGCAGCACAGTGTACCGGAGTGCCTACGAATATACCATTGACAGCATCAACACCATCGGCTATAACGTGGACAGTAACGGATAATGGTGGTGCTACGGGTGCTGCAGACGGATCGGGTGATACGATCAGGCAGACGCTGGTCAACCCTGTTCCATATTACTCGCTCAGGGTAATGTATAGTATAACAGTGACAAGCGATACCGGCCGTTGTGTGAAGAACCTGATCTATATTACCGATACCGTGAAAAATGCTGCGACGATAAATGTTACCTCCAATCCGAGTGTGACTGCAGGTACAACAGCTACCGACCTGAATTATACTACCTCTGCTTTTTCATCAGACGCGTTGACGTATGACATACATTTTGATGCAGCGGCCCAAACTGCAGGGTTCGGTGATGTGGCCGATGCTATATTGCCCAATAGCACTTTCCCTGCATCGCCTGTAGAACTGAGTATTCCTTCAAGCGCTCCATCGGGAGTGTATAATGCGACCATTGCAGTGAAGAATGTGCTGGGTTGTTATACACTGCCGGCAACAGCATTCACAGTTACTATTCTTAACCGAATACCAACATACACCGATACTAACACAGCAAGCCTTACTGTTTGTAAAGATGCTACAGCAACAGATCTTGTGCCTTCGCTGCACGTAAGCGATGAAGATGGCGGACAAACACTAACATGGAGCACACAGGCGGCACCTGCACATGGTACACTAACTATTACCGGTGCTACAGCTGCATCTGGCACAACTGATATAACGCCAGGTGGTACTATTACGTATCAACCGGCTGTTGGGTATGGTGGTGCTGACTCATTCTCTGTAAAGGTGAGTGACGGAACGGATATGTCTGTACGTAAGTTCAGGGTATGGGTGAGCGATGTTTCGGCTACTGTAAGCCAGACCAACGTAGGCTGCCATGGCGCAGCTGATGGTAGTGCCGTACTTACCGGTATCAATGGTACAGCACCGTATCATTATACGTGGGCAGGTACATCAGGTACAACTGCAACTATTAACGGTTTGGTAGCCGGCAGCTATACCGCTACCATTACAGATACTAATACCTGTGTTGGCACTAAGGTGGTGACCATTACAGAGCCAGTTACCTTGACAGCGGGCATCAATACATCGACCAATGTAAGCTGCAATGGCGGTAATAATGGTACTGCTACAGTAACACCTGCCGGTGGTACTGCACCATACGCTTATAGCTGGTCGCCTGCCGGTGGTACACTGGTAACAGGTACCGGTCTTGCGGCGGGTAGCTATACAGTAACAGTAACAGATGCTCATAGCTGCACGGCTACTGCTTCAGTAACCATAACAGAGCCAACACTGGTTACGGCCGCTATCGCCGGTACTACTACCGTATGTAACAATACAGGCAGCGAGGTGTATCTCTCATCGGAAGCTGGTGTAAGTGTAGCGTACAAGATAAACGGCGGCAGCACACAAAACGCTACCATGGATGCTAATGGCGCAGACACACTTGCCACCGGCAACCTGACGGCGCCTGCTACATATACCCTGGTGAGCGTAACAACAGGTGGTTGTACCTATACCGCCAGTGGCAGTGCTACAGTATCTGTATACCCTCAGGCTACAGTAAACAGCATTACCAACCAGGCAGTATGTAATACAGCTAACTCGAACAGCGTAGTATTCAGCGGCCCTGTTACAGGGACAACATTCACCTGGACCAATAATGACACAGGCATAGGGCTTGGTGCATCGGGTGCTGATAGCATTAGTGTGTTTACCGGAGTGAATACAGGCACTGCTGTACAAACAGCTACTATTACCGTTACGCCAACAGCCAATGGCTGCGAGGGAACACCAAGTACCTTTACTATCAAGGTGTACCCGACGCCGGTATTCACCAGCACGCTTACGCCATCTGCTATCTGCGATGGTACTACGTTCAGCTATGTGCCAACGAGTGCTACCACAGGTACAGCATTTACATGGAGCAGGGCTGCAGTAACGGGCATCAGTAATGCAGCTAACAATGGTAACAACAACCCTAACGAGGCGCTGAACAACACAACGGCAGATCCGATAGCGGTTACTTATGTGTATACACTTACTGCTAATGGCTGTGCCAATTCGCAGGATGTAACCGTAACGGTGAACCCAACGCCGGTACTGAGCAGCACCAAGACACCTGCTACGATCTGCGACAGCACAGTATTTAACTATGTGCCGACCAGCGCGACTGCAGGTACGACCTTCGTATGGAGCCGTGATGCTGATGAAAGTTTTTATAACGCAACAGCAACGGGCAGCGATAACCCGGCTGAAACCCTATACCTGAGTGGTCCGGTAGGCCAGAATGCATATTACGTGTACACACTTACTGCTAATGGCTGTATCGATACAGAACACCTGGCGGTGCCTGTACAGCCGGTACCATCGCTGAGCACCACGCTGAGCGCACCGGCGGTATGTAACAATGCTACCTTCAGCTATACCGCTAACAGCGCTACACCTGCTACTACTTTTGAGTGGAGCAGGGCAGCGGTAACGGGCATCAGCAATGCGGCCAACAGTGGTACAGGTAATATCAGCGAAACACTGAACAATACTACAGCAGACCCGATAGAGGTGACCTACATTTATACATTATCTGCGGGTGCATGTTCCAGGACACAACCGGTAAGGGTAACAATTAACCCTACTCCGGTACTGACCACAACACTGACGCCAACGGCTATCTGTGATAATGGCACCTTTAACTATGTACCAGCAAGTGCTACAACAGGCACCACCTATGCATGGCACCGCGCAGCAGTAACCGGCATCAGCAATGTAGCGAACAGCGGTAATGATGACCCTAACGAAGCACTGCACAACACCACAACAGACCCTATAGCTGTTACCTACGTGTACACACTTACTGCCAACAGCTGCAGCAATACACAGGACGTGACAGTAACGGTGAACCCCACACCGGTACTGAGCAGCACACTTACAGCAACACCACAGTGTAACAATACCTTGTTCAGCTATACGCCAACCAGCGCAACAACAGGCACTGCCTTCGCATGGAGCCGTGCTACAGTTACAGGCATCAGCAACGCTGCCAACAACGGTAACGATGACCCGAACGAAACACTGGTGAACACAACAGCTGACCCTGTAACCGTTACCTACGTGTACACATTGACAGCCAACAGCTGCACCAACACACAAAACGTAACAGTGACCGTGTACCCGACGCCAATGCTGACGAGCACATTGACGCCTGCGGCTATCTGCAACAACACAACGTTCAGCTACACGCCAACAAGCGCTACTGCAGGTACTACCTACCAGTGGAGCAGGGCGGCGGTAACTGGCATCAGCAATGCAGCCAACACCGGTACTGACGATCCTGAAGAGACACTGCACAATACAACAGCTAACCCTGTAGCGGTTACCTATGTGTACACCCTTACAGCCAACGGCTGTACGAATACACAGAACGTGACCGTAACGGTGAACCCGACACCGGTACTGAGCAGCACGCTGACGGCAGCACCGGTATGTAACAATACCCTTTTCAGCTATACACCAACCAGCGCTACTACAGGCACAGCCTACCAGTGGAGCAGGGCGGCGGTAACCGGTATCAGCAATGCTGCCAACACCGGCAACGATGACCCGGCAGAGATACTGAGCAACACAACAACAGATCCGATAGTGGTGACCTATGTGTACACGCTTACAGCTAATGGCTGCAGCAATACACAGAGCGTGGCCGTAACGGTGAACCCTACCCCGGTACTGACCACCACACTGACGGCAGCCCCTGTGTGCGACAGCAGCCTGTTCAGCTACGACCCTGCCAGCGCAACAGTAGGTACTACCTACAGCTGGAGCCGTGCTACAGTAACAGGTATCAGCAATGCAGCCGCAACAGGTGCAGACAACCCAATGGAATACCTGGTGAACACCACACCTGATCCGATAAACGTACAATATGTATATACGCTGACAGCTAATGGCTGTACCAATACACAGGCGGTGACAGTAACGGTATATCCAAAACCACTGCTGAGCACAACACTCAGCCCTGCCGCTATCTGCGACAGCACTACGTTTGCCTACACGCCAAACAGCCTGACCGCAGGTACGCAGTATGTATGGAGCCGCGACGTGGTAGCCGGCATCAGCAACCCTGCCAATGCGGATAATACCGACCCTGCAGAAATACTGGACAATACCACAGCCAACCCTGTAGCAGTTACCTATGTGTATACCCTTACAGCCAACGGCTGCCACAATACACAGAACGTAACCGTAACCGTGAACCCGACACCGGTACTGACCAGCACGCTGACAGTAACACCTATCTGCGACAGCACGCTGTTCAGCTATGTGCCAACGAGCGCAACAACGGGCACAACCTTTACCTGGAGCAGGGATACGATGGATAACATCCTGAACCCGTCAGCAACAGGTACAGACAATCCGCTGGAACACCTGGTGAACATAGCACCATTCCCTGTGAATGTGGCTTATACTTACACATTGTCAGCCAACGGTTGCAGCCACGTACAGACAGTAGAGATGACGGTGAACCCGAAACCACTGCTGAGCAGCACAATGGCACCTGTATCATTATGCGACAGTGCAACGTTCAGCTATGTACCAACCAGCCTGACGAGCGGTACCACCTATAACTGGAGCCGTGCAACGGTAACGGGCATCAGCAATGCCGCCGCAACTGGCACAGACAACCCGCTGGAAGTACTGTATAACACCACTGCCGACTCGATAGTAGTGAACTACGTGTACACACTGACGGCATACGGCTGTAACAATACCCAGAACGTACAGGTATATGTGAAGCCAACACCAAAGCTGAGCAGCACCCTGAGCCCTGCGGCTATCTGTAACAGCACGGTGTTCAGCTACACCCCAACCAGTGCTACAGGTGGTACTGCCTTTGCATGGACAAGGGCCGTAGCAGGCGGCATCAGTAAT
>CANGNA010000061.1 GCA_947455215.1 Chitinophagaceae bacterium | reverse complement strand
GTACCTGAACATACCACATAAGATCCTGCTGTAGCTGTTACGGAAAGAACAGGTAATACACGTACGGTCTGTGTATCTGCGTTAAAACCACAAACATTGCCAACCGTATAAGATATAAGGGTATTACCCACGCTAACCGGGTTAACTGTAACAGGGCTTCCGGAAGCGGACAAAGTTGCTACAGCCGTGTTTGAACTTGACCATGCACCACCCGCAACAGAAGCCGTAAGAGAAATAGTGCTACCCAGGAAAACTGAATCAGGACCGCTGATATTACCAGCATGAGGCAATGGCAGCACAGTAACAACTGTAAATGTATCAGCAGAACCGCAACTGTAGGCAATGTGATACCTTATGGTCGCCGTATCGCTTGTTGTAGATGAGTTGATAACACCAAATACCTGACCGGCGGAGTTAATTGTTGCAACGGCTGTATTTAAGGATGTCCATGTAGCCGTACCACCTGTCATTGGATTGGTCAGGGTGCTGGTCTCACCCTGGCAAAGTGTAGTATTACCTGCAATTGGTCCGCTTGCCGGAGAAACGCCAGGCGCAACAAAGGCAATACTTGCATAGCTGGTATCAGAACAGCCACCAACAGCAAAAGTGTAAATGATAGTATCAACACCAACAGCAGCACCGGTAACAGAAGCATTGGCAGCTGAGCCAATAGACAATGTACCGATCGATGGGTCCATGTTAAACCAGTTACCGCCACCTGCTGTAGAAAGCGTTACCACCGAGCCGATACATGTACCTGTACTGGCCGGTGTAATTGAAGGCGCAGTTGGACGGAGCAAAACAGTAATTGCATATGAACCTGAAGCCGGGCCACACCTTAATGATTGCGCGGTGAAATGTATGATCGCATTACCTACACCCACGCCATAAACCATACCTGTGGTGGCATCTACGGTAGCAATTGTGGTATCAGAACTGCTCCAAACACCACCACCAACTGCGGTAGTAGTAAATTGTGCATTGGCGCGCTGACAAAGCGTAGGTACACCGGAGATGATACCAGTATCTGCTACCGCATTGATATAAACAACCCTGCGGATATAGTTAGTATCAGAAAGGTAAACAGCTTTAAATACCAAAGTATCGACACCGGCACTAACACCGGTAACAGTAGCTGTATCACCAGTAACACCGAGCGCTACTACAGAAGCATTACCTGTAACAGAAGACCACGAACCTGTTTCACCTGCACAAGCAAGAGCCGTGCGAGCTGTAAACGTTGAACTTTCACACACTGAATCCTGTGTAGTTGCTGCAGATATACTCGGAGTACCTACGGCTTCAAATATTGCGATCTTATTAGCATCCTGGTCAGCGACAACTATATCCGGCTTGCCGTCAAGATCAAAATCACCGAATGTCACACCCTGAGCGCCGACGCCATTACCTAAGTTGTAAGAATCACCAACATGCATAGATCCTGTATCAATAGCGCCCCCTGCAGTACCGGAAAATATATTATTAACAATGGTTAAATTATTAGCCGCAGATGTCAACGGATTTACAGTCATAGCAACGTCTACATCACCATCGCCATCATAGTCACCTGGGACAATGCCATATACCTTTTGAACGGTTGGGATAAGTACAAGGCTGAAATTTATACTAGGAGATATGCTTGTGTTTTGAAATACAGCAAGCGTGCCACTGAAATAATTAGCGATAATAACCTCTGCTTTACCATCACCATTTATATCGGCAACGTTTACTTCAGAAGGGCCAAAACCACCTGTAGAAAGGTCCTGATAAGTACCAAAATTAATATTTCCGGAAGTAGACGTATTCTTGAGCACCGAAACGGCACCCTCATTCGACCTCCCGACAACAATATCCATCCAGCCGTCGCCATCAAAATCTGCGGTGGCTATGCTTGATGCATTAGGATTGGTAACTCCCGATATCTTAAATGACACATAATCGCCAGCGGTAGATGTGGTACCAAAACTATTACCAGGGAAGGTAGTTGCTGCGATCGGCAAGGTCATCGTATTTCTAAAAATGCGCAGATGCCTGATAGCTGTATCATCAGTACATATTGCTGCTATATCTAATTGGCCATCGTTGTCAAAATCAGCAATAGCTACTTCCTGCGGGCCACGGATGTCGGTGAAAATATCTCTTTTTACGGCAAAGCTAAGACCGGCCATACCTGT
The DNA here is from genome assembly GCA_947455215.1 of Chitinophagaceae bacterium. Taxonomy (GTDB): domain Bacteria; phylum Bacteroidota; class Bacteroidia; order Chitinophagales; family Chitinophagaceae; genus Flavipsychrobacter. The sequence continues at coordinate 23,943 of CANGNA010000061.1, read as the reverse complement.
ACCAGTGCTTATATTGTGGAGCAAGGAAACACGTCCTGAACCACCACAAGCTACAATAATATCCAGTTTACCATCGCCGTCCAGATCAGCCAATTTTACATTGGTACCACCACTACCTGTTGTGCAGACATATGGCGTGGAATTAAACGCCAGAGCACCATTAACAGAAGTATTTAGAAAAACATTCACGATGCTCTGACCTGAACCCCCATATGTGCTTACTACGAAATCTGGCCGACCATCACCATCGACATCGCCCATTGCAGAATGGCGTGGCATGGCTGTAGCGCTAAAAGGGCTAGTTATAGCTTGATCTACTTCTGCTTTAAAAACCATACTACCTGGTATATAGCAGTTATTGCTGTACGCTGGCACAAACATTTTATTAAATAATCCTGTTTGCTGGGTAATACTGTCTAACACTGAAATATGGGCATACTGCGCACCACCGGGAACAGTAACTGTAAGTTCTGTTCCTCCACCATTAACGCTGCTGGCGGTTGCCTTTACATTGCCGAAAAATACAACATTATTAGCTGCGTCAACAGTATTGAAGCTGGAGCCGGTAATAGTGATCGTTGCACCCGGAGCAGCGGATAAAGAGGAAACAGAGGTGATATGTGGCTGTGCTCCGGCATATTCCGCAAAACCGCAGAATAAAAGAACAAAAGCCAGGAGTTTCATGTAAATAGTAGACGTTTTACCCATATAAAAAAGTGCGTATGACCTGAAAAATAAATCAACTGCGAAATTCGCAATTTTTTTTTAATTAATCCCTTCTTATGTTAGAAAATAATTAACATTAATCGATGTAAATGTTAATTAGCAAAAAAACAAATAAAATCACACAATAACCCTACTATGTTATGTAGGAGCTTGCGCAAGCTGCAAATGTAAAAAAATAACCGTAATAATAAAAAAATCTGTTAAGGAGACTATATATATATATAATCAGCGCATTCGTAAAGAACACTAATAAATAACAAAGTTTAAACAGCACCTGCTGCTTTAATGGGCTGTTCAGGCTTATAAAACAACAGCAAACACATGCCAGAAATAAACAGTATGACTGAAATCAATTCGGCTTGTGAGGGCTTTACAAACCCGAAGTCGTATTTGGAATTCACTCGTATTAGTTCAACAAAAAAGCGCTCTACCGCAGCCAATACAAGGTACAGACCAAACATGTGCAACGGATATTTCAGCTTTTTACGCACCGCCCACATAAGGCCGAAAAGCAATATCCCGGCTATTGCCTCATATATGGGCGTGGGAAAAACAGCAACCGGCAATACATTACAGTACTCACCAGTGCATCCCTCTATAGGGCGACCTTCATACCCAACATTGTGTGGGTAGTTCATAGCCACCAGCCAACGCGGCACCCCGCCAGGCGCCTGGAAACTGGTACCCGGAGTGGTGCCGATCATACTTTTCACATAACTAGTGTCAGCACTCGTAGCCAAACGAAGGTCTCCCCTCGCCTCTGTAACATAAGCTGTATTGTAGATACCCCAATCCCCATCTCCTGCAAATTGACAGCCCAGCCTGCCTATACCATATGCCAGCATAATAGCAGGAGCAGCAGCATCGCACATGTGCCTGAAGTTTATCTTATATTTCCGGGTATAATAGTATAGTACTATGGTTGCTACAATGAACCCACCGTAAAATGTCAATCCGCTCCTGGAGAATATGTTACCTACGGGATCCTTCACGAAACTATCCCAATCTTCGAAAAAGCTGAATAGTTTGGCACCAATGATGCCGCCTATGGCCGCGGCAAATACTATTTCGGTGATCAGCTGATGGGGGTAGGTCTTTACTTTTTTCGTCACTTTCACCTCGGTACCGTCAGCAGCCTTTTCTTTTACTACCGTATCCTTGATAACAGGCTCCAGCAATCCCTGGTCTTCTTTCCTTTTCAATTCTGAAGTAGTAGCCTTGGCCGCTGCTATAAAAGCCAGTGCAACAAAGAAGCCAAAAGTTTTGAAAATACTTAACCAGGCCGGCATAGACACGCCAAATAAACCCTGCAGTAAATATTGAAAGTCTGGATACATGGGGTAAAAATAATGCGATATCCCCACAACTGGAAGTTAGCTATGTTAAAGTAGCAACAAAAAGGCCGTTGCTATATGTAGCAACGGCCTCTCTATATCATAATTATCTGTATTAGTTGGTAAACCCGCTCACCTGGCTGTTGTACTTAATGCCGGAAAAATCATCAAGCACAGGCGAACATTGCATCTGGCCATTCACGTTAGTACTCCATTTTAAAGTACCGGCGGCGCTATCTATCGCATAAAAATACTTATCATAGCTACCTACATAAATGGTACCCTTGTAAGACAGCGGGCTGGATTTGATCAAACCATTGGTAGAAAACTTCCACTTTACACCACCATTGATAATGTTAAGTGCGTACAGATTGTAATCGTTACTACCAATATATACTACCTGGCCATAAATGATAGGCGAGGAATTGACATTACTATGTGTACTGTCAGCCCATATCTTCAACCCGGTTGTTGTATCTATGCAGTATACTTTAAAGTCGTTACTACCTACAATACACTTACCGTAACCGGCAGCAGGCGAACTATTGATCGCACCGCCTGTTTTGAACATCCATTTATTGGTACCATTGGAAAGGTAATTACAATAAACCGCGCTGTCGCTACAGCCTATATACAGGTATGGAGCACTGATGGAAGGAGACGAAGCAAAAGATTTACCGGGACCTGCACTATAGCTCCAGGTAAGTGTACCTGCTGTCTTATCAACACAATAGATCGTACCGTTCATACTGGCAAAATACACCTGCCCGTTGTACACAGTAGGCGAAGCCTGCAGTGGACCATCCGCCGGATAGCGCCAAACTACGGTATCGGTGGTGGTATCTACAGCGTAGAGCGCATTGTCTGATGTTGCTGTTGCTACATAATACAGTCGTCCGTCGGCAACGGGGGTGGCCAGAATGCTGAACGGCGCTGCCCCGGGGAACCTTACTTTCTTTATAATAGCACCGGTAAGTGCATTGATCTTGTATAGGGTATCGCGCAGGCCTGCAAACGGCGGGTTGTTGGTAGTGCCTACATATAACTTACCATTCAGGAATAAAGGCGACGCCACAATAGAAGCAGGTAAGCCCAACTCCCAGTTCTTAGCACCGGTTGATGGGTGATAAGCATACAATACACCGTTATCGCTGCCTATATAAACAGACGGAGAGTACGATGTAGGTTGCGGAGTGTCTTCGCTCTGCTTTTTACCACAGGCTACCAGTAAAGACACCGCAGCAGATACCAGCAATAAACCTTTTGACCAGCGTTTTAACATAACAGGGAAATGAGATTTAATCTATCGCAAGATAGTAATTTTCAACAATTTTATCAGCGTTCTGCCAACTTATTCGTAAGAGCAAAAAAAATCCGCCTTAAAATAAGACGGATCTTTTCGTTGTTTCGTTAGCACGCCGGTAAGCGGGCAACTGTATTATATTATGCATGCACCGTTTGCAGCTTTTCCTTTTTGCGCTTCACCTGGTTGACCAGTGAATCGAATGCGAGATCAAAAGACTCTTCGAATGTTTTACTCTGATGTTTTACAAAGTAAGAATGCTTGGGCACGTATACCTTGATCTCTGCTACCTTATCCTTTACCTGGTGCGAAAAATTATCGAGCTTCAGATACACCTCTGCTCCTATTATCTTGTCATGAAAGGTATTCAGCTTACTGATCTTGGCATTTACATGGTCTAACAACTTCTGGTCGGCATCAAAGTGCACAGACTGGATTCGTACATTCATAACGGTTTGTTTTATTGTTTATAATAGTTCACCCTCTCGGATGATTTTGTTTGTGGATGTCTTTCAGTTTTTCAATGCTGTTGTGCGTATATATCTGTGTGGCAGCAAGGCTGGAGTGACCCAAAAGGTCTTTTATAGCCTGTATATTGGCACCATTGTTCAGCAAATGAGTGGCAAAGGTGTGCCGCAACACGTGGGGGCTGCGTTTTTTTAATGTGGTGGTTTGTGAAAGATATTTTTTAACGGTCCGGTAAATGTAGCTCGCATTGAGCGGCTTACCATTGGGCAGGTTGAGCAGGTAGTCTTCATCATACACCTCCATTTCTTTCTTTACTGCAATATAATCCCTAATGCTGTCTAAAAGTGCAGGGCTTACCGGTATTAACCTTTCTTTATTACCCTTACCCAATACTCTTATCTGCCTCATGCTCCACTCTACATCGCGCTCCTTCAGCTGCTGTAGTTCATTACGGCGCATGCCCGTTGCATACAGCAGTTCGCATACCAGTCTGTCTGTAGCACCGGCTACCCCCGCACCAAAATCAATTTCCTCCAGCAAGAAGTTTGACTCTTGCTCCTTTAAGAAAATGGGTAACCTTGGCGGTATCTTTTGGGCGTGCAACAGTTTCACCGGGTTCTTGCTGATAATGCCCTGGCGCAATAAGTGTTTATAAAAAGAATTGAGACTGGATATTTTGCGGTTGATGCTACGCGCGACGGCTTTCTTCTCCTTAAGATCGGCCAGCCAGCTTTTAACGTGGAAATGATTTATGAAAAGGGGATCGTCCAGATCGAAGGTTGCAAGCGAGAAAACAAAGAATTGTTGCAGGTCAGTTTCGTATGCTGCTATAGTATGCGGAGAGTACCTCTTCTCGAATTTAAGGTAATGAACAAATTCCGCTAGCAACCCACTATTCATAGAAAATCCGTTATTGTAAATGTAGTACATTACAATAACGGATACAAATATTTTATTTGAGAATGCCTTATTCTCTATTAAATATACATTAATTATTTGTCTGCAAATTCACCATTTGCCAGCTGCTGCTTATAGACAGCTTTCAGAACTTGTGTACGACGCCTTACAGATGGCTTAGTAAATGACTGACGGTCGCGGAGCTGATTCAGAACACGAGATTTTTCGTATTTCTTTTTATACTTCTTGAGCGCCTTGTCTATATTTTCGCAGTCTTTTGAATCGATAATGAGCATATTGTTTATACCCCCTTTTTCTGTTTGGGAATGCAAATGTAAAGCAAATTATTTTTCAAACAAAAAAATATTTCCCGTAAAAAATATTTTTTTCCATTCCTATTTCTGATACCTATACGCCCATTTTTCTTTTTACCGGTTTGCAAGATTATTTTAAATAATTTTGGCAAAATATCGTTGTAGTAGTGCAGTTGTACCAATTGCAGCTACATCAATAAAACAGCATGAAGCAAATCATTTTTTCCGGGGCATTGTTTGGCATTATCATTTGGGGGTCTTTATCCTGCAACAAATGGTCGGATCCGACACCGGTTACAGACCCAAGGCTTACCAACCCTTATTGCAATGACCCGGATGCCGTGAATTACAACTGGGGATTTCCCGGCAAGCCAGACAATACTATCTGCTTCTACCCTTCCGACATTTTTAACGGCACTTACCTGTTTACAGATTCTGTATACCTGACCAGTTCCAACCTGTTCATTTATACACAAACGGAAACACTGTATGTTTCCAAGCAAAGCAAGACCAAGCTGCTGATCACCGGGCTGTGTAGTGGGGGCAATTCGCTTTCGCTTACAGCACACTCCGATTTTACCGCAACAATAGATACAACTGTTGGCGACACCACGATAATTAACAGGGGCCAGTTACTGTGCCGTACGGTAGATACAGCCACAGGCACATTTACATATAACCGTTTCGACTCTCTGCTGCATGTATCCTTCCAAGTAATAAACGATACCGGAACTACTACGCATATTGGCAAGGGCAGGAAACTATAGATCAACACATGTTTACAGGCATAATAGAAACTACGGCCACAATAGCCGAGGTAGCACAGGAAGGTACTAACTACCATTTCACGGTCAATAGCAACATAACCAACCAATTAAAGATCGACCAGTCTGTAGCGCATAACGGCGTATGCCTTACTGTTGTAAAAATAGAAGGTGACAATTATACAGTTACCGCAGTGGCTGAGACGATCAATAAAACAAGCCTGGGCGACTGGCAGCAGGGCGATGTAGTGAACCTTGAGCGGGCACTGAAAGCCGGCGACAGACTCGACGGTCATTTCGTACAGGGTCATGTAGACACTACCGGCACGTGCATAGAAAAACAAACACTGGATGGCAGTTGGCTATTCCGCTTCCGCTTTCCGGCATTATTTGCTGCACTTGTTATTGAAAAGGGATCCATATGCATCAATGGCGTAAGCCTGACAATATTCAATGTAGGCCGCGATGAATTCACCGTAACCATTATCCCTTATACCTACGAGCATACTAATTTCAGCACACTGGAAGATGGTGACAGGGTAAACCTGGAATTTGATGTACTGGGCAAATATGCACAGCGTATGTGGGAGCTGAAACAAGGCTAAACAAGCTTAACCTTTTACATAAAAAGGGGGCTCCGAGAAACGGAGCCCTTGTTTTCTGGTGGTATGTGTGATTATATAGGGGTTGGTTATTACTTAAATATCGAAGACACTACTAGAACGGTTGAATAAATACTCCTGCATTGACTTAATACCAGAATCATCTAACATGGAAATTATTATCCAGATCCATTGACAAACGACACAACACTCTAAATATCACCAAACTTACGTAGGACGAGCAAAAATTAGCAGGATAGTGAGGGGTGTACTGGAGAATAAGCGGCATGCATGATCTTTTGGTGATTGGCTTTCAAAGTTATGGAATAAAATATATCAACGCATCGCATCGCCAATATTAATTCCATATTAAGATAGTAGTTCCTCAATTAGCAACCAACAAAAATGCCCGGCATATCGCCAGGCATTTCAATATCGTCAACAGGTGATCCCTATTTATTCCAATCCGAAGCGTCGCTAAAATCTATTGCCGCTTCATAACCATAATCGTCTTTTACCAGGGTAGCAGAATCCTGCACTATGTACTTCATAGTGATCCCGCCATATTGTCCGTAAGTAGTTGTTGTGTATAATGATCCTTCTCCCCATACTATCTTACCCTGCAGGCGCTGGTTGGGAATGATGATACGGTCACCATCAACATAAGCCCTAACCGGCTGCGTGAATAAATTATTGAAGTTGGCAATATTGACAAATGTTATCGACTCCCCCTCGGTAACATTTACAGAGTATTGCTTGGCCAGCGATGTACTGCCTTTCTCAAATACACGCCATATGCCGGTAAAGCGCTTGCGATTTACTGTTTCGCAATTAGTACCTACATAACCTTCGGCACAGGTACATGCACCTTTGTTGCATATGCCATTATTTGCACATACTATTGTCTTGCACCTGTCAACATTGCAAGAAGAATAGACTACCGCCGCAAATGACGATATTGTTGTGATGGCCGATATGATGATTGCTTTAGCTGACAGCTTCATTACAGTTAACTTATTTTTTATGCGGTATAAAGATAAGATAATTACTATTAGATACGTGGCACTTACTTACTCCAAACAGAGCCGTCGCTGTGGTCTATATCATGATAATAACCGAAATCATCTACCAGTTGAGTGGCAGAGTCGATAACCTCATAGAATATAGTTAGCTTATTGGCTGTGGTACTGCCAACTGTATCAATATAGCCCTTACCAAAAATCACCTTACCCTGTAGTTGCTGGTTGGGGATGATAAGCGTATCCTTGATCACGTAAGCAGCTATGGGCGATGTGAAATAATTATAAACATTCTTCAGGTATACGTGCGATGCATCGATGCTGCTGGTTTCAATAGCCACCTGGTATTCTCTTGCAGCGGTAACAGTACCTTTTTCAGCAACACGCCAGCCACCCAGGTAACGGTCGCGGGTAGTTATTTCGCAATTATCTCCTTCATAACCTGCCGGGCAAACACACTTACCTTCCTGGCAGGCACCACCATGGGCACAAGCTATTGCTGCGCACTTGCTATCATTGCCCGATGGCCGACAGGATGTATACAACAGGCCGGAGGCAGCAACTGCTGATGCAATAACTGATAGGAACAAACCCTTTGCGTTAAATTTCATTGCGTTATATGGTTAGCTGCGTAAAGTTAGAAAAATAACGCACGGATACAACTAATATGACAAATAAAAATTTATTGTTTAGACCAGATGGAGGCCTCGCTTTTGTCCACATCGTGATAGTAGCCAAAATCGTCTACCAGCTGTGTGGCAACGTCTATCACTTCATACTTCATAGTGATGACATTGTTATTGCCGGGAGCTACAGAAGAAAGGTAGCCCTTACCGAATATAACCTTCCCCATCAGTTGCTGATTAGGAATAATGATGGTGTCGCCTTGTACATAGGCGCGCACTTTTTGTGTGCTGAAATAATTGTAGATATTTTTTATGAACACACCGGTAACGGCAGTGTCTTTTTCAATACTTAGCGGATATTGGCGCAATGGAGTAACACTACCCTGCTCCTTTACCGACCAGAAACCCAGAAACTTGGAACGGGTAACGGTTTCGCAGGTAGGACCTTCATAACCTGCCCGGCATTTGCAGGCACCTTCTTCGCAGCTACCACCATAGGCACAGGCTATTGCCTTGCATTTATCGGGCGTACAGGAAGTATATATCGCCGCAAATAACATACTGCCTAAGGTAAGTGCAGATACTAAAAACGGTCTCAGAATGCCTTTCATTATTTATAAGATGTCTAAGAGAGCTTAAAGATAATTATTATTTAATAAAAATAAACGTATCGGTAGCATCAAATGTAATACCATAACTTGATAATTACAAATGTTATAGCGAATATCAAAAATTATCAACTCACAGTTAATCACCGCGCTTCACAATAGGAAACGTGCTACTTCTCTATTTCGCCCTTATAAGCTTTTATACCATGATATATAGCAAGTGCTACTTCAAACTGACCTTTTTCTGAGTTCAGGTAAGCTTCTTCCTGCGGATTGTTGATAAAACCTATCTCTACCAGCACGCCCGGCATAGCACTACCTGCCAATACCTCCAGACCTTTTTGCTTCACACCAAGATCTGGACGGCCCTGTTGACCAAACTGCTCTTGTATCTTAGTGCCGAGGCGCACACTACGGGTAAGGAAAGCCTGTGTATACTGCGCTATGATGATCTGTGTTTGCGGATCATTAGGATTGAGCAGCGACTCGCTGGTACTGTCTTTGCTGGCAAATTCATCCTCTACCTCACTACCCTGTTGCCCGATCCTGTGCAAACCCAAAACATAAGTCTCAACGCCCATGCGGCTGGTCTCGTGGTGGCGTGTGGTCTGGTAAATAGGCTGTTTCACTTTCTTATGGTGGCGGGTGATGGTCTTATAACCTACCAGCTTTTTAGAATATGTATAAGGAGTAGAATTGGCATGTATAGCAATGAACAGGTCGCCCTGCGCCTTATTAGCAATATCGTGGCGCTCCACCAACGTCGGGTATGCATCGGTGGTGCGGGTATATACGATCCTGAGGTTTTTCATACTGTCGTTCAACATCTTACCCAACTTAAGCGCTACTCCCAGTGTTACATCCTTTTCGTAAGAAAAGCCGCCTTGTGCACCAAAATCTTTACCTCCGTGGCCGGCATCTACAATGATCGTATTTATCTTTTTGCCTTTGGCAGACAATAATGAAGGAGAAAATAAGGTTAGTATGAATATGGGTAGAACAACAGCTATTATATTGCGCATAAATATTTTATAAAAGATTTAAGCAAGCACATATGCCAAACGTCACATGCAAATAAGTATTTTTGCTCCGTTTATGCGCCTGCACGGTAAATTTATTTCATTTTTTTCATCATTGCATTACCTTACCTCTTGTGTAGCGGTCATTTTTATATTCTTTATAACAAATACTTGTTATTCACAGGTAATTGATATTAAGACAGGCGACACTTTGCGGATGAATGACAGCGCAAATATAAACCTCAGGCTAAAGAATAACGATACCGGGCGCATTTTGATTTCCACAGACTCTGCGAAAAAACTTAAGAGCACCGATACCAATGCCACCCGGCGCATGGAAAGCGACCTGGGCATTAAAATATCTAAAGACGCACTGCCGGATATTGTAACTGCCACAGCCGAAGATTCTGCCAGCATGGAGATGACCACCAACATATCGCACTTGTATGGCAAGGTGCAGGTAAACTACCAGGATATGCAGGTAAATCATGGGCAGATACTCTTTGATCAATCGGCCAGTAAAGTGACGGCTGCCCCGTCTGCCGACCCTGCTGTTGATACCGGCATTCTGAAAAAAGGTTCTTTCACCCAGGGCAAAGAGAAGTTCGCCTACGACTCTATGCAGTACAACTTTAAAAGTAAGCGGGCCATTGTACGTAATGTGCAGACGCAATACGGGGAGGGCTACATGCATAGCGACCAGATAAAGCGCAACCCCGACCAGGTGATCTACGGCTCACACAGCATATATACCACCTGCGCGCTCGATACCCCCCATTTCGGCATAGTCGCTACACGCATCAAGGTAGTGCCGGACAAACTTATCGTTTCCGGGCCGGCCAACATCTTTATTATGGGCGTGCCTACCCCGCTATTCCTGCCATTTGCGCTGTTCCCTATCTCCCAGAAACAAAAATCAGGCTTCGTACTACCTACTTACAGCATTGAACAGGCACGCGGCCTGGGCCTGCTCAACGGCGGCTACTACTTTTACCTGAATGATCATGTAGACCTGCTGACGCAAGCCAATATATATACTAAGGGTAGCTACGCCGTAACCGCGGTAAGTAACTACAGCAGCATATATAAATACAGGGGAGGGGTCACTATATCTTACGCATACAATAAAACTGGCGAAGATTTTGAGCCCGGCGCCAGCACAAAAAAGGATTTCATCATCAACTGGCGGCACTCGTCTGATGCCAAAGCCCGTCCCGGTCTTACGTTCAATGCATCGGTACAGGCCGGCACATCGTCGTTCTATTCCAATAATAGCTACGACCCTAACCAGATCCTCCAGAACCAATACCAGTCCAACATCAGCCTGAGCAAGACCTGGCAGAACAAGCCATTCGGACTAACTATAAGCGCACTGCACAGCCAGAATACGGCAACCAAGCAGATAGATGTGACCATACCTTCTGTCAACTTTCACGTAACACAGATCAATCCCTTCAGCAGCAAAAAAAGGGTGGGCACACGTTGGTACGATAAGATCACCGCCAGCTATACGCTCGACATGATCAATAAAGGAACATTCTACGACAGCACCTTCGTACCTTCTAAATTTACGACGCGTAGTTTCCAGTCGGGCATCCACCAGTCGGTACCGCTTAGCGCCAGCTATACCGTGCTCAGGTACATCAACATGTCGTTCAGCGCCAACTATAACGAATACTGGCTGACCGAAAAACTACAACGCGGCTATAGCGCAACAGATGGCAAGGTAGATACCATACGCTCGGCAGGCTTTTATACTGCCCGTGATTATAGTGCAGGCATCAATTTCTCTACCCGTATATACGGTTTGAAGCTCTTTAAAAAGGGCACACTAAGGGGCATCAGGCATGTGATCACACCATCAGTAGGTCTTTCTTATCACCCCGATTTCAGCAGCAATCCTTACGGCTACTACTACCAGGCCAGGCTGGATACCACCAACAATTACTACCAGCAATCCTATTTCGTCACATCACCCATAGGCCAGCCCGTAGCAGGCAAGGCCGGGCTTGTGAATTTTGGCATTGGCAACAATCTGCAAATAAAAGTGCGCAATGGCAAAGACACTACCGGCAGCGGGCTGAAGAATGTAACCCTTATAGACGGACTGAGCATCAACACATCATACAACATGGCCGTCGATTCGTTCCGATGGACCAATGTTGGCCTGTCTTTCCGTACCAATATTCTTGATAAGATCAACATCACTTCCACTGCTGCCTACGACCCTTACGCGATGGATTACAGCACAGGACGCCGCCTGCCAGAGCTAATGATAGACCAGGGCAGCGGTCTTGCCCGTTTCAGGCAGGCCAGCATTGCACTCGGGTCTAACTTCCACTCTAAACCTTTGGGCGGTGCCGGTAACCCTACCAATAGCGAAGAGTATGCCCGCGTAATGCGCAATGCCGGCTACAACGAGTATGTGGACTTCAATATACCATGGAGCCTGAACCTCAGCTATACCCTGAATGCCAACAACAACTATACTGTCTATGGCAAAAAAGATACGCTGGTCATCTCGCACAACGTGATAATGACCGGTGAGTTCCAACCTACATCGCGCTGGAAAGTAGTGGTAAGCACAGGCTATAACTTTACACAGAAACAACTCACCCTTACTTCCTTCGACATTTACCGCGACCTGCACTGCTGGGCTATGCACATGCAAACATTCCCTTTCGGTCCGCGCAAGAGCTTCAACTTCACACTCAACGTGAAAGCAGCCGTGCTGCAGGACCTGAAACTGACCCGCCGCCGCGACTTCAGGGATACACCGTTATAATGGCTGAATTGCTGAATCGCTCGATGGCTCAATGTAGTCCACCTTACGTATTTTTACCACTCAAACAAAGAGTTACCGGGCAGGAAAATTATTGGCGTAATTTTTGAACTGTCTCTGCATAAAAATATAGATTGATCCATGAAATGGCTCGGAGGAAGACAAAGTGACAATGTAGAATATAGCAGTGGCGGCGGCTTTGGCGGTCGCCTGATGGGTGGCGGCATAGGTGCTGGTATCGTTGGCCTTATTATTTACCTGATCACCGGCTATACTCCCAACCAGGTAGACCAGATGACACGCACTGCCAACAGCGGCAGTGAACAGGTAACCGAAAACTACCACGCAGAAAAAGGCAGCGCGGGCGACTTTGCATCAGTAGTATTGGCCGAGACAGAAGTAATATGGGACAGCCTGTTCCGGGCCAACGGCCTTACTTATCGCAAGCCCAAAATGCGGCTGTTCAACGGAGTGACCGAATCTGCCTGCGGCGGTGCTTCATCTGCTATGGGACCTTTTTACTGCCCCGAAGACAATAAGATATACCTCGATGTTTCTTTCTTCAATGAACTGAAAGACCGCTTCAGCGCACCGGGCGACTTTGCCAATGCCTATGTGATAGCACACGAAGTTGGCCACCATATTCAATACCTGTTAGGCACTACAGAAAAAATGGGCCGCCTGCGCAACGATGGCGGCAGGGGGCCACATAGCATATCGGTAATGATAGAGCTGCAGGCTGACTTTTACGCCGGTGTGTGGGCGCACTATGCAGAAAAAATGAATAGAGCAGACAACCCTGTAGTGATAGAGCGCGGTGATATAGAAGCCGCCCTGAACGCAGCCAACGCCATAGGTGATGACCGGCTGCAACAACAAACCCAGGGGCGCATAATGCCCGATGCCTTTACCCACGGCACCAGCCGCCAGCGCATGTATTGGTTTAAAAAAGGCTACCAAACCGGTGATATGTCGCAGGGCAATACTTTTGAGGAATTGTAGTGATCTCTACGACCGGATACACAAAAGGTAACGTGGCTAAACCAAGTTTTTCCGGCAAATTGTTTACTTTTATTGTAAACAAAATTCACCGATAAAAACCAAAAACATGAGCAAGAATCCCGTTGTGCATTTCGAGATGGGCTATTTCGATAATGAGCGCATGAAGAAATTTTATGAATCAGCTTTCGGCTGGAAGATGAACCAACTGGGTCCGGAAATGGGCGGTTATGTAGTGGCACACACAGCAGAGACCGGAGAAGATAATATGGTGAAAACCCCAGGCACCATTAATGGAGGCTTTTACCAGAAAGCAGAAAGCCCGATGTCTCATGCGCCATCAGTAGTGATAGCAGTGCAGGACATACACGCAGCAATAAAAGATGTAGAAGCTGCCGGCGGCAAGATACTGGGATCGATGGACCAGAACGGACCTACCGACGGACCTACAATGATACCCGGCGTGGGCATGTGGGTGTCTTTTATGGATACTGAAAATAACCGCGTAAGCATGTTACAGCCACTGAGCATGTAGTTGACAGCGCTTATGAAAACAGAACAGCCGCCTGGTAAAACCCGGCGGCTGTTCTGTTTTCAATATCAATTAATAGAATTGCGTCAGGTAAGGATATCGTTCTTCATAAAGCGCCTTTACCTTGCTCAGTATAGTAGCCCGCAGGCCGTCTATATTCTTGCGTTCTGTAGCCGATATAAAGATGGCATTGTTGTTAGTGATGTGTTGCCACCTGTCATTAAGCTGGTTCAGCATATCTTCCTTTACTTCTGCAGGCAGCCATTTATCAAAAACTGTTTGCTCGTAAAGGTCCATCTTATTGAAGATAACAATGGTAGGCTTATCGAAGGCTTTCAGTTCCTGCAGCGTTTTGTTCACTACCCCCATCTGGTCTTCATAGTTCACTGCCGATATATCTACCACATGCAGCAGGCAGTCGGCCTCACGCACCTCGTCCAGCGTACTCTTAAAGCTCTCTACCAGGTGGTGCGGCAACTTACGGATGAAGCCCACAGTATCGCTCAGCAGGAACGGTGTTTGCTCATATACCACTTTACGTGTTGTTGTGTCGAGTGTGGCAAATAGTTTATTCTCTGCAAATACCTCGGCCTTGCTCAGCACATTCATTATCGTGCTTTTGCCTACGTTGGTATACCCTACCAACGCAACACGTATATAAGTGCCACGCTCCTGGCGTTGCGTAAATGCCTGCTTATCTATCTCGCCCAGGCGTTTGCGCAGCAGCGATATCTTATCCTTAACAATACGGCGATCGGTCTCAATTTCCGTTTCCCCCGGGCCGCGACTACCTATACCACCACCCTGGCGCTCCAGATGCTTCCACATACCGCGCAGGCGTGGTAATATGTATTGGTATTGGGCTAGTTCCACCTGCACCTTGGCCTGTGCCGTCTTGGCACGGCTGGCAAATATGTCCAGTATCAGGTCACTGCGATCTATAACACGCACTTCCAATGCATCAGCAATATTGCCCAACTGAGAGCCGGTAAGCTCATCATCAAAAATAACTATGGTGATGCCCTTTGCCTTTACAAAAATGCGTATCTCTTCCAGCTTGCCCTTGCCCACAAAGGTTTTACTATCCGGGCGCGGCAGCTTCTGGATAAATGTTTTCACGGTTTCCGCACCGGCGGTCTCAGCAAGAAAAGCCAACTCATCAAGGTATTCCTTTACCATTGGTTCGGTCTGTTCTTTATAAACAAGTCCTACCAGCACTGCCTTTTCTTCCTGTATGCTATTCCTTACCTCTATCAAAAAAACTAAAAATTAAAAGGTCAAAATTAAAATTGTTCAACGCCTCTACTGATCACACTAAACGCTCCTGCTCCCTGAACCAACGCTCAGGTATCTCGTTGTTGCTGGCCGTTAAGTAGTCGGAATAAGAGCATGGTACAAATACATTGCCGGGCAGGCTCATCCACCAGCGGTTGGTGCGCTTGCTCTTCATGAACATCGTATCATTATCCGTGAAGGTCACGTTGAATGTCACAAACTCTTCCCTATCTGTAAGCTTAGGCTCCGCCTTACGCACCAGCAAGCCATCTACAAAATACCATATCATCTGGGTGATCAGCTTAGCAGTCATTTCATTTGCATCCGTAGCTACATCATAACCATAGATACCGAGAGAGGTAAGATCGGTAGCCATACCTGCATAACGGGTAAGCGAGCATATCTCTTCTCCCGACAGGCCATTGGGCGATCCGTTTATATTGGCCGGAGCATCGCCATAGCGCACCACCGGCATATCTATACTGAAGATATTGCTATTGCGCAGTACCGGCTCCATTTCCATTATATTCTCGCGCACCTTGCCCAAGCGGTAAAAATCGAAGCGCAGTTTATCCAACGTCTCCAGCATACGTGGCTGGGTATAATAACTTTGAAATGCTATGTGATTATAGTGGCTGATATAGTTAGGCGAACTGGTCAGCATATCCAGCAAAAAACTGCGGTCGTCCAGTTCTTCAGTGTCGTCCATGTCTATCAGCATGTCGGCCACAGTGGCTATAGCAGTGATTTCCGCCTTTTTAAATACCTCGTACTGCTGCATGGTCAGGTCATGGCGATCACCCAGCAATATGGCAATCTTGCCGGCGGCATGTATCTCTTCCAGCACAGTGAGCAACGCAGCACGTGTATCGTTGAGGGTGATGCCCTGGCGGATATTACCAGCATCAACAATACTGATACCCTCATGCCAGTGGTACATTTCGTACAACTGCTTGCGGATAGCATTGGAGGTCTGTGCAAAGTAATCCATGCTATTGGCTCCGCAACCAACTAATATGATGTCGGCCTCTTCTATGTCAAAAGTACCGTCGAAGGCATGTTTTATCCGGGCACCCCATTGCAGCGGATGATACCGTTTGCTGTATAAGGCTGAATTAAAATCTGTCTGTTCAAAAAAAGCTTGTAGATCCTGCATTGTTTATAAATAGTGCTTAAAAGTAAGCAAATTCGGCCGGTTAATAGCGGATGCACGTGCAACAAAAGCAATCTACAAGGGTGGAAAAATATTTATTGTTAAAAAAGGTTAGAACCCCGATATTTAGCCGCAGATTAGCATACATTTTTTATATTTTTGAGCATTAACCACTTCTATGGCCGCTGGCAAAAAATCGAAACCAACATACTTTAACGCAATACTGGGCGTAGCGCTGGTACTCTTTATACTCGGGGTACTGGGCTGGCTGGTAATAAACGGCAGGGCACTTTCAAGGGCTTTTAAAGAAGACCTGGAGATAAGTGTTGACTTCCACGACAACACCACAGACGACAATGTGGCCAAAATGAAGGCAATATTGGATAAACAGGGGTTTGTACGCTCCACGAGGATAATAACCAAGGAAGAAGCTGTAAAAATGGAGAACCAGGTAGAGGGTACCAACGTTGTAGACTTCCTGGGGTATAATCCTTTATATACATCGGTAGCTATAAAACTACACGAAGAGTATGTGAACAAGGACAGCCTGACCAAGATAAAGGCATTCGTTATGCAGAGTAATATTGTACGCGATGTGACGTGGCCAAATGTGGTTGTGGAACAGATGAACAATAACTTCCGCAAGATCGGCTTCATACTGGGTGCCATCTCCATTGTACTGCTTATAGTTGTTGTATTTCTTATAGATAATACCGTGCGCCTGGCCATGTTCAGCAACAGGTTCCTGATAAAAACCATGCAAATGGTGGGTGCCACGCAAGAGTTCATCACTCGTCCGTTCGATCTGCGTGCGCTGGCCAATGGTTTTATCAGCGGCCTTGTCGCCGTTGTTGCCTTGTGGCTGGTCATGTCGTTTGCCACCAAGCAATTACCGGTACTCAGCCTGCTTAACGATCCGCTGCTGGTAGCTTGCCTGATGGGCGGAATGATATTGCTGGGCATCCTGATCTCACTCATCAGCACGCACCGCTCTGTGGTCAAATACCTTAAATTACATCTCGACGATCTGTATTAATCCGAATTTTATATTTTTGCTTCTATGTCAACAACATCAAAAACAGCTCAACCCATACAACCGGCTATGCCTAATGTAAAGAAAACAAATACGAATACAGCACCTAACCAGGGCTTTTTGTTCGATAAAGAGAATTATATGTGGATGCTGGGTGGCGTGGCACTGATACTTATTGGCTTTATGCTGATGGCCGGCGGTAAAAGCCCCGACCCGCATCAGTTCAACTACGATGAGATATACAGCTTCCGCAGGATAACGCTGGCGCCAGTAGTGATACTCCTTGGCTTTGCCGTAGAGGTGTATGCTATAATGAAGAAACCAAAAGATACTGCTGCAGCTTAACTGCAACACAACTATACTGAATTGAAAAAGGGGCGTTGAGCCCCTTTTCTATTTATACCACATTTTATCGTTTCTATCCTTAGTCGTCGTTAATAACCACGTCTGTTACCAGGTAGTCCCGGTCGTAGCGCATCTTCACCTTAGCCCAGATATTAGCATGAGCTATATTTGCTCTCTTAGCCTCCTTGGTCAGGTCTATGGTGTCATATATCCTGTTGCTGGCATCATAGATCACCAGCTTGGTCCACTTGCTGGTAGGGTCAGCACCCTCGTGCTGCATTTCCTTATTGTGATACCGGTCGAAACCATACTTTTCCTTGAAAAGGCTTAATACCTTATAATCGTTCTGGTAGAAATCATAGGTCATGTTGGATGAGATAACATGACCTTCTTTATCTGTACCAATGGCTACGATATGCAGATTTTCAAGGCTGTTACTCCTTATCCTCAGAGTTTGTGCCTTGGCACCTGAAATGCAGGCAAAAGCAAAGCCGACAGTAAGTATACGTTTCATCATTATATGAAATGTTTTATCAGGCTCAAAAAGAACCAGTTGCAACAAAAATAATTAAAGAAGTTACAAAAAGAATAGCTTTTATGTTTTTTGTTCCAAATATAGTTGCGAATAGCTGTGGTGGGAATTTGGGATTTGTATTTGGTGCTTGCGGGGAGGTTGCTTAACTTAGTGGATAACGTATAGATAATGCTGTATGCTGTAGTAGATATTGAAACAACCGGGAGTTATGCCGCCGCCAATGGCATAACAGAGATCGCTATTGTGATACACGATGGCGAAAAGGTGCTCAATTACTACGAGAGTTTTGTGAATCCGCACGTGCCTATCCCCTATTTCATTCAGAAACTTACGGGTATTACAGACGATATGGTAGCCAATGCCCCATCGTTTGAAGAGATAGCCGGACAGGTATATGAGCTACTGCAAGACAAAGTATTTGTGGCGCACAACGTCAACTTCGACTATTCGTTTGTGAAATACCACCTGGATAGGGCCGGGTACGAACTGAGCACTAAAAAGCTGTGTACCGTACGCCTGGCACGCAAGGTATTACCAGGGTTACCGGGGTACGCTTTAGGGAAGCTCACTCATCAACTGGGCATTACCCATACTATGCGCCACCGCGCAGGCGGTGATGCGTTGGCCACAGCCGACCTGCTGGCCATAATAGTGGCCAAGGATAAGGCCGGAGCCATAAGCGCCGCGCTGAAGGGCCGCACAGGCGAAAGCTACCTGCCGCCACACCTGCCGCTGGAAAACATTGCCGAATTACCCGGGACACCCGGCGTTTACTATTTCTACAATGCAGAAGGCAAGGTGATATACGTAGGCAAGGCAGTGAACATACGCAAGCGTGTAAAAAGCCATTTCTCTAATAATAAGATCAACCGCCAGAAGCAGGATTTCTTAAAAGAAACACAGAAAATAAGCTACAAGCAGTGTGGCACCGAATTAATGGCCCACATACTGGAAAGTGCCGAGATACGCCGCCTGTGGCCGATACATAACCGCAGCCAGCGGGGCTACCTGCCTTTGTTTGGCCTGTTTGTTTACGAAGACAGGCAAGGATTTAAGCGACTGGCCATAGAAAAGAACCGCCAGGCCACCAAGCCCCTTTACACCTTTAATACCATAATTGAAGGACAACAACGCCTGAGGGAACTGATAAGAGAGTTTGACCTATGTAACAGGATGTGCAACATCTCTACCGACTGTGAATGCCCGAAACACGACAACGTAATGGAGTATAACCGGCGTATTGATGATGCAATAGCCTGGCTGCAAAAACAACTGCCCACCTTCGCCCTGCTGGATAAAGGCATAGACGAGGACGAATACAGCTGCATACTGATACAGAACGGCAATTTTGTTGGCATGGGCTACCTCACCAACCGCAAAGAACAGATGCAGAACCTAGAGACCCTGAAAAAAAACCTGGAATTGCTTCAGGACAATGATTTCATCCGCAACCTGGTGTACAGACATGCTACGGCCAACCCGGAGAAATGTGTAATGCTGTCGTAAGGTTATATAGAAATAAATTTGCCCTTAACACATTTTTTCCTACATTTGCACCTCTTAAACATAACCGCATGGCAAAATCCATGCACTAAAACTAAATAAAATGAAAAAAGGCGTTCATCCGGAAGCTTACCGCTTAGTAGTATTCAAGGATACCTCTAACGAAACAACATTTCTGACCCGTTCTACAGCTCCATCAAGGGAGACCATCATTTGGGAAGACGGTAAAGAGTACCCTGTGGTAAAAGTGGAAATCTCTAACACTTCTCACCCTTTCTACACTGGTAAGTCTATGTTCGTAGATACTGCAGGTCGTATCGAGAAGTTCAAGCAGCGTTACGCAAAGAAAGCTTAATAAGCTTTTATATAAGTACTTGCATAAAGCACAGAAAATCCCGACTTTTGTCGGGATTTTTATTTTTATCAAGGGCACAGATCCCGGCACTGCCGGTACTAAGACGAGCCTCGTATCAGCGCATATTTTCTTATGAATTATATCCTTTTCGACGAGGGCCGCGAACGCCTGTTGCCTTTTACACATACCCGCCCCATAGCCCACATACGCTGCGGCATCCTTACTATGCGCGAGCGTTGGGAAATGAACCTGCAGGCAACCTGTGGCATTCTTACAGAAGCATACCTGCAACCGCTGAGCGGCGACAGCCAGGGCGACGACAATATTTTCATCAATGCATCGGTAGCAGGCGACTGCCCGCTGGCAACGGCTGTTAAAAAGCTGGAGCGGGGCCAGAAACTAATGATGGGTAGCATCATTGTAGCTGCACGCGTGGGCAAGGTATTATCCCTCAGTGAACTGATACAGACCATTGCACCACTCCCCCCTGTGGAATATACCGGCGATGCGTTTACATTACGCAATGTGTGGGACATCTTTGCGCTCAACGACAGGGCCATCCGCGAAGATTTCAAACTCATTACTTTTAACCGCACAAGCGATCCCCTGCCCGACCATATTACGGCATCGGGCAAGGAAAATATATTTATAGAAGCAGGTGCTAAAATAAATGCAGGAGTTATCCTGAACGCAACAACTGGACCGATATACCTGGCCAAAGACACCGAGATAATGGAGGGTTGCATGCTGCGCGGCCCACTGGCGCTATGCGAGCATGCAGTGATAAAAATGGGCGCCAAAATATACGGTGCCACCACTATAGGCCCGGGTAGCAAGGTGGGCGGAGAAATAAGTAATGTAGTGTTTTTCTCTAACAGCAATAAGGGCCACGATGGCTTTGTAGGCAATGGTGTAATTGGCGAATGGTGCAACCTGGGAGCCGACACTAACGCCAGCAACCTGAAGAACAATTACGACGAAGTGAAGATATGGAGTGAGCATGAGAACAAGCTGGTAAAAACCGGTCTTACCTTCTGCGGACTGCTGATGGGCGACCACTCCAAGTGCGGCATCAATACCATGTTCAACACCGGCACGGTGGTGGGTGTATCGAGCAATATATACGGGGGCGATTTTCCTGAGAAATATATACCGTCATTCAGCTGGGGTGGTGCAGGCAATATGGTTACCTATAAGTTTCAGCAGGCTATGGATACGGCTAACCGTATGATGGCCCGCCGCGGCACCAAACTGAGTGAAGCCGAGCTGAAGATGTATGAATACCTTTTTGCCAAAGCCACAGAGGGAAGGGAGAACTAATGATTAAAAAACACATTTACGAAACATAAAAACCAAGACACATGCGTAAAATGATAGTTGCAGCCAACTGGAAAATGAACCTGACCCTGGCAGAAGGCCGCCAGCTGGTAGAAGGTATACTTGCCGGCTTGCCTGAACTGAACAATGAGAAAGAAGTAGTGATCTCCTCCCCTTTCGTGCATATAGCCCAGACCATGGGTCAGCTGAAAGGTAAGAGCCACATATATACTGGTGCACAGAACTGCGCTGCAGAAGCTGCAGGTGCATATACCGGCGAAGTATCAGCAGCTATGCTGAAAGATGCCGGCGTGGCATACGTGATCATAGGCCACTCCGAGCGCAGGGAATACTATAAGGAAGACAATGCTACCATAACTAAAAAGGTAAACCTGGCGCTGGCCAACGGCCTGCAGGTTCTTTTTTGCTGTGGTGAGGCACTGGAAGTTCGTGATGCCAATACACAGAACGCATTTGTAGAAGGCCAGATACAGGACAGCCTGTTTCACCTGGATGCTGCACAGTTGAAGAATATTACTATAGCTTACGAGCCAATATGGGCCATCGGCACAGGCCGCACTGCATCATCGGCACAGGCGCAGGAAATGCATGCGCACATACGCAGCGTAATAGCAGGTAAGTTTGGTAACGAAGCAGCTAATGAAATGTCCATCCTTTACGGTGGCAGCTGCAAACCATCGAACGCTGACGAGCTGTTTGCCTGTGCTGACGTGGATGGCGGCCTGATAGGCGGTGCAGCACTGAAAGCCGAGGAATTCCTTGGCATCATCAACGCTATGAAAAACGCGAAGAAATAATTTTTACCGATTTTTGGAAGTGTAAAATACTTGCGTATCTTTGCACTCCCAAAACGGAATGGCGCGTTGGTCAATCGGCTAAGACGCCTCCCTTTCACGGAGGAATGACGGGTTCGACTCCCGTACGTGCTACAAAAACAAGAGCGGGAGTGCAGAGCGAGAGCGATGCCTCCCGTTCTTGTTTTTCCCTCCGCTCTCGCTCTGTTTCTGTTTCTACTAAATTCGATAATCTGAAGCTTTTGTCTACAAGCAAAAGAGCGAAGAAACTATGTTTCTTCGCTCTTTTTGTTTTACAAAAACATGCATTATATTTACTATATGCATAAGCGTCTATTCCTTACTATGATCATATTCCTGTCTGCTTGGGTAAAAGCACAGGCACAAATAACCACTTATCAGCTAAGCCTGAACGATTCAACAAAGAATGTGTTGTACACCAACATTCCCAACCAGGTCGTCATTAAAAATTTGCCTGCCGGCGCAAGAGTCGTCTTTAGAGAGTGGAACGTTACGCCCATTAATGGCAGCTACTTTCTAAATATGGCAAAACAGGGAACAGACAGCCTGCTTGTCTACGACAAAAATGAAACTCTGATATTTTCGAAGACATATAATGTGGTGAAGTATGACCAGCAGTTGCAGATGGGCAATGCAAAATATATGCTTACATCTCTAGACGACATATTAGCCAACCCATGCCTTAATTTTTATAGCAATGAGGCCACATTATTAAAACCTTTATGGCGCATTACTCACTATACTATTTCCACGCTGATAAATGGTGTGTACGAAACAGATAGTGCTTGGGGTGAAAACCTTACCGACAAGCCATTTGACAAACACATTCTGGATAAGATAGCAGGAATGAAAGAACATGACAGGATATTTATAGAAGATATAGACATTTATGGACCTGATGGGTTCCGGTGGCGGCATGGCTCGCTTAACTACACGATAGCTTTTACGCCCAATGCTGAAGAGCAAGATAACGGCTATGCTAACATAAGAAAAGAGCTAAGAATAGTTGTTAACGAGATCGCTACCAGAAAAGTAGTATCAAATAATAATGACGGCCTGTTGGAAAAACTGGAAGAGGTAGCAACCGACAGCGAACTTGGGATGCTAACAGATGATAAAAATACAATAGTAAAAAATTATGCTTTCCTGGCATTGATATACAAAAAAAGTACAGCTTCATTTTCTGTCGTAATGAAACATCTGCATGACACATCAACCGTAGAACACATATCCGGAGACGTGGGTATGCCCTGGAAAACCAACGATATCTTTCTTTTGTCGGTATTACCATCGCGAGGAAATCTCAACACTTACAAGCTTACACCCTCGCAGACATTTACTATAGATAGTATTTTACTTACCGACCCCAGTTATCGTACTAACTATAGCGATTTTGCACTACGCAGTATGCCTGCAGCGCCTTCGTTCTACCAAAAGATAAGGACCATAGCCTTAGCGGGTAAAGAGCAGGTTGCTTTTGTTATACTAGCCAGGTACCAGAATAAAAACGACATTGATATAATAGCGAACGCACTAAAAGCACACGAAAGCTACAGCATAGAAGCAGTACGAGAATTTCCCGACCCATCATTCTATCC
>CANGNA010000060.1 GCA_947455215.1 Chitinophagaceae bacterium | reverse complement strand
TACGTAGAGCTGAAGGAAGGTACCGAGTACAGGTTCTCTATCGGTAAGGATAAGGCTACACAGGGCGATGATCGCTTTGAGCTGAGCCTGAAGCCGACGAAGGCAGCAGTTGTTAAGGGTCTGGAAGTGGCTATGGCGCCAAACCCTGCAAGCGATGATGTGAAGATCACATTCACATCCGGTAGCAAAGACAATGTAAGCGTACGGATAATGGATGTAAGCGGCGTGAGCATCTACAGCCAGGACCTGGGCGCTAAGCAGAACGGAGTGATCACAGTTCCGATGAGCAACTTTGCAGCCGGTGTGTACATGGTAGAACTCACACAGGGCGAACAGAAGGTAACAAAGAGGTTGGTTAAGGAATAGTTTTAATATTTAAGAAAGCGAAATGGCTGCTCTGATCCAGGGCAGCCATTTTAGTTTTAATTGCCGATTTGCATGATATTTATTAATTGTTTATGGATCGCTACTTGTTATGTAGATGTTACTAATGTCTAATTATTTAATAATTTCATTTGCTTTTTTCATCTTTGCACCCCTTCGATAGCCATTCATGAACTTTTTCGACCGTTTGTGAACATTTTGGGAGGGAGCATGGTTGTAGGTAATACTTTTGTCGTAAGGATTATTCTAGTATAAATTCACCATTGGGCCCCTTCGCTTAACTATTATGTTACGTAATTTATTTGCTTTTTTCGTACTTAGCTTGTCCTTGGTCTACTCCAGGTGCACTTTCGCGCAGTATACCTGGGCAAATGCAAGCTCGGGTACGTGGTCAACTTCGGGTAATTGGTCTCCTGCCGGCGTTCCAGGTGTTGCCACGGTGGCCCAGTTTGGTGCAAATCCTGTTTCCGGCAATATAATTACGCTCACTGCAGCTAGTCCCGCAGCTGCATTTATTGTTACAGCATCCAGGGCCACTTCGTTGTCTTTAAGTGTCGTCGGGTCGGCTACAACGTCGTTATCGCTTGCAGGAACGTCTTTCACCTTAACCGGCGCTTCTTCTGCAACATCGAATGTAGCGCTTGTCAATTATGCGGCAAATCCCTCTTCACAACTGATCATAAGCACCCCGGTATCTCTTGGGGCCAGTAAAACAATAGTATGTGCGGGTGGAAGTACGAGTATTGCAGCCGGTAATATCATTAGTTTAGCCGGAGTATTACAAGCTTCCGGAGCAACCAATTTCTTAGGCGGTGGCACCTGGGACGGAACAAACGGCAATGCCGGGGGGGTGCTTAAATTAAGCGCTGCTAACAACCCGCTCACAGGGCAACTTACGCTGGGGTCTGCTACAGGTACATCCAATTGTGGTGTGCTTGAATTGAACACCAACAATACGCTGGCTGCCAGCGGCGTGACAATATTGGTCAATTCGGGCAGTCAGATATATATTAATTTGCCAAGTGCTACGGCGCTCAACCAGTTTGGTATGACACTTAACGGCAGCGGCAATAACGCTGCCGGTTACGGTAGAGGCGCATTAAGAACGGCATCTACCAATCTGGCTACATGGGGTAATGGTCTGGGATTGTTGAATATTACGCTAGCCTCAGCCTCTGTAATATATGCCGGTAATACTTTTACACTTAATGGAGGGATAACAGGATCGGGCCAGTTGATCAAAGAAGGTCCTGGAAATCTTATGCTGGCCGGACAAAATCTCACTTTGTCAGGCGGTATTAAGGTGTCAGAAGGCAATGTTACCGTTACCAAGAACAACTCGCTGCTTAACCTCAACGACATTGTTTTATATCAGTCCACTGCTACTGCTCCATCATTCAGTTTGTCAGCGAGCACGTCGCAAACAATAGGTAGCTTAAGTAGTAATTTTACTGCAACTACCGGCACTATTGCGCAGAACGTTATTTTAGGTGCTACCTGCACGCTTACGATCAATCAAAGTTCTAATACAACATTTGGCAGAGGCGCAGTTAACACGCTTACAAGTTCCATCACAGGCACTTCTTCGTCTAATGTTGTGAAGACCGGGTCGGGCACGTTAACATTAACAAATGGCGGACACACATTTTATGGCGGACTTACGATTACCCAAGGCGAACTCCGTCTTGCCCCGGCGAGCAATATTACACTTGGTTCCGGAGCTAATTTCTGCCCGGTTAATCTGAATGGTGGAACTTTAAGCACCATTGGTATTGCTGCTACCGATACTATTTATGCCGGTACGTTAAATATTCTGACCGGTTCCACTATTTCCCTTGACGCCACGGTTACCAATATGGTACGCTTCAGTGGTTTGGGTAGTAGCGCCGGATTGTTGACCATAAATGGATGGCGTGGCTTATTTGATGGTACCGCTGGTACTTATGGACGCATTTTTATCGGCTCTTCAGCAACTTTGTCTGCTGCCCAGCTGGCGCAGATCCAGTTTAACGACGGCGGAAATATCATTCCCGCAAAGCAGTTGGCTACAGGCGAGATCGTACCTAAAGTACCTATAACAATTACTGCTGCTGGTTACGGACCGTTTTTCACTAATGCTTCCAATGCTATTTCTGTATCCTATTCTACTACAGCATCTTATCTGACAGGCACATTCAAAGTGCAGCTGTCCGACACTACCGGAGCCTTTAGTAATTATACATCAAACATAATAGGTACCGGTACTACTACTTTATCGGGCACAATAAGCGCTACGATACCATCGGGTGTCAGCCCGGGATCTTATCGCGTCCGCGTTGTAAATACTTCCCCCTATTCGGTTGGCAGCGATGATAATGGCTCGGCAATACTTACTTTGAGAGCGTTACCCTATGTGACATCGATCAATGCATACTCCGGAGTGGCACAGGGTGCGTCGGTAACGCTAACAGGCTACAATTTTGATACGAGTGACTACATATACTTCGGTGCGGTGCGGACCCGGCCATCCTCGGGTAATAGCAATTTGTTGCGGGTAACCGTTCCTTATGGAGCATCTCTTGGCCCGGTAACATTATATGACCCGACGACGAAATATGCGGGGAATTCGGTGTATCCTTTTGTTCCGGCTTTTGACAGAAGTTATTTCATAGCCGATAGTTTAAGCTTCCAGCCTAAGGTAGATTATACAACAGGCACATGTCCAAACATAGCCGTCAATGCAGATCTTGATGGTGATGGACTGCCTGAATTGATATCAATTAACAAGAAGGGCAGAACACTGACCATATTTCAAAATCTGGGAACCGGCGTTAGCGGATTTTCTTCCGGGATCACATTGGCTCTTCAAGGTAATCCTTCAAATGTAAAGGTGGCGGATATTGATGGCGATGGTCGGCCTGATATTATTGCGGCTACTGGTAGCGGCGGTTCAACTATTGGTATCTACCGAAACCTGACCACATTCTCCGGTGCAACACCGAGAACACTGACTTTTGCAACACGTGCTGATATTGTGATATCCTCGCTAACGCAAAGCCCCGGTGTAATAGGTATCGCAGATTTCGACAATGATGGTCGTATGGATATAGCAGCGGCCTGCTACATTAGTGATCCCGCGATCTTGGTGATATTGAGAAATACGAATACGCCGGGAGCTGGCACGGTCAATAGCTTTGCGTTGTCTGCTTATACAGCAGGCCCTAACCCCACTTATGCGGCGCTAACCTCCTCATTGTGCATAGGCGATTTTAACGGGGATCATTTTCCGGATGTTGCCATGGTAACGCAGAACTATACCGCCAACGGGACACTCTCTGTTTTTCGCAATAATTCTACGGGCCCGGGCATAACTTCGTTTGCGACGCCTTTATCATTATCCACAGGCATTTATCCGCTTGACGTGCAGGCGGCTGACATGGACGGTGACGGAGCAACCGATATTGTTGTGACCCAATCGCAGTCCAATTCTGTTTCTCTTTTCCGCAATACCACCAGCATTGGTGCCAACACATTTACATTTGGCAGCCAGCAGGTCATAAGTACCGCATTGACCAACCCCGCAGGTATACAAGTTGGTGATCTGGATGGTGATGGCAAGCCGGAGATAGTGGCAGCCAATTTTATTTATACCGGAACTATTAATGTGTTTAAAAATACTTCTACAAGTGGCAGCCCTTCGTTTACCAATATCGGTACGTTGGCTACTGGTAAATTTCCGGCTGGCATCAGCATTGGCGATCTGGATAATGACGGATATCCCGAGATCATAACAGGTAATACCGGTAATGATACCGGTAACACAATTTCGGTCATCAGGAACACGCCCGTACCTATAGTGGGTGTCATTAGTCCTGCTTCTCCTGTAGTTTGTGCAGGAGCTGTCACAACGCTCGCGTATAGTTTAAGTCTTCCTTCCGGAGAGACAGGTGCGTGGTCATCAGCCAATGCAGCAATTGCTACAGTAGATGCGGTGACCGGTGCAGTAACGGGAGTAAGCGCTGGCACGGTAAATATCAGCTATACTGTAACGGTTACGCGGGGTAGCATATCCAGGTCTGTTGTAAGGGCGGTGTCGGTTAGTCCGTTGCCCGTTGTTACATTAACCGGAACAAATACTACATGTCCGGGAATAACTGTCACACTGACAGGCTCACCCTCTGGCGGCGCATTTACACATATAAATACGGTTACCAGCCTTAGTGCTATGGGGGGAGTTACTGGTGTAGCAACCGCCGGAAAGGACACTGTAAGTTATGCTTATGTATCTCCCGTAACGGGTTGTACCAATTCCGACACCCAGGTGATCACCATTGTGCCGCTGCCTGTGCCGGGTGTTGTTTCTGGTGCGGATAGTGTTTGCCCTTATGCGGATATTACGCTCTCATCTTCAGGAGATACAGGTGGACGATGGATATCCTCCAGCCCTTTTTATGCAAGTGTTGATTCTCTTTCGGGCGTAGTTACCGGTGTTACTTCTGGCGTAGTGGCCATAAGTTATAGCCTGACAAGCTCTTGTGGTACTTATAGTAGCAGTAAAAATGTAAACGTGTTGCCACAAACGGTACCTGCAGATATCTCGGGGCCTGCTGTGGTGTGTACAGGCCAGCAGATCACTTTATCTGCTTCCATACCAGGAGGCGTTTGGTCTAGCACCAGTACTGCTGCAGCAACCGTGAGTAGCTCAGGTGTTGTTTCCGGGGTGGCGTTTGGTGTGCCATTTATATCATATACCATCAATGGTGTATGTGGCAGTGCCGGTTCGGGAATGGCTGTTACTGTAAATACAGTGCCTTTAACCCCAGCTAGTATTACAGGTGGCAGTTCGTTGTGCGTGGGTCGGTCATTAACTCTTTATAATGCATCTGCCGGTGGCTCATGGTATAGTAGTAGTGTGTCTGTTGCTACTATTGATGCTGCCTCCGGTGTTTTGAATGGTATTACTGCGGGTAGCACAACGGTGTCGTATATCGTTTCAAACACCTGCGGTACGTCTGCACCTGCAACGCTGTCTGCTTCGGTGCTGGCATTGCCTGTTGCTCAAATTGTTTCCGCTTCAACTCCTTGTGTCGCTCATGCTACCGATATTGTATTCTCCGGCACAGCGGGTGCTACCATTGCTTACAATGTAGATGGAGGTAGTTATTATAGCCTTGTGCTGACCGGCGGCAGTGTTTCTCTGAATACCGGCGTTATCAGTTCTGGTCATAGTTATATTTTACACAGTGTAGATAACGGAGTGTGCCCTGCGACTATAGATACTGCCGTTACCATCATTCCGCAGGACATGGTTTGGTTGGGCGGAACACCGGGAGCAGAAACAGCCTGGGGTAGCTGGGCTAACTGGTCTTGCGGAACCGTGCCTGCTGTTACGGATAGCGTTATTATCCCTACTGCACTTCATCTGCCTTCTGTAACCGGGATGGCAACCATAAAGGCTTTGACCATTGATTCCGGTGCCTATATTGTACTGGATTCGCCTTCCAGTCTACTTGTATCTACAACTCTTATTAATAATGGCGCGGTTAACGGTTCGGGTTCTTTGATCATGGCAGGTTCGGCGTTGCAACACATTAAAGGTGCGGGCAGGGTAAATAACCTGGATATAAGTAATAATACAGGTGCTACAATAGATTCAGGCGCACATGTTATTATAGCTAGTAGCCTCACCCTGCATGCCGGTGTCTTGAAAACTAACGATAGTCTGGAGTTAGCCTCAGCTGATACTTCAGGTTCTGCATACGTTGCGCCTATCGCCGGCGGCGCTTCTATTTCCGGTAAGGTAACTACCGATCAGTACATCCAGGGTGGCTATAGGCGTTATCGTTTCTGGAGCCACCCGTTTGCCGATACTATTTCTCTTTCCCAGTTACAGCCTTACATTGATATTACAGGGTTAAATGGCGCAGCAAACGGTTTTACTACCACTACTACTAATGCTCCTTCCGCGTTCCGGTTCGACCCGCGTTTTGGTAATGATACCATGGGCTACGATCCCGGGTGGAAGGCTTTTACCCGTATCAACTCTTCTGCCCAGGATACCAATACTTTCCATCCCGGGCAAGGTATACGTCTCTTCTTCCGCGGTAAAAAGGGCGAAGGGTTGGGATACCTTGGCGCTGTGGGTATGTACACCCCATCGTCTACCGTTGTTAAGATGGCCGGAAAGGTAAACCAGGGACCGACGACTATAAAGCTGGTAAAAGGTAGCAGTAACCCCGACCACCAGGAATTTAATATGGTAGGTAATCCATACCCATCGCCGGTTGATATTGGTACAATATTGTATAATGCCAAACAGTCGGGCAATATAAATGGTAGTGCCTTTTATCTTTGGGTGCCTTCTGTGGGCGTGGGCGGACAATACATCAGCGTGCCTTTGGGTACAGGTGCTCCTGAGCCTTACTACCTGCCGGCGTACTCCTGTTTCCAGGTGCGCGCGGCGCACAACGGTGATTCGCTCAATTTTGTTGAATCAAATAAGCACGCTACAGCCGACAACTATTTATTCAGGAAGTCATCCCGTTTTACTGTGCTGAATGTTTACGACACTGCCGGTCATCTGTGGGATATGTTGCGTCTGCAGTTCGATAGTTCAGCTACTGACGCTAATGATAACAACCTTGATGCAGTGAAGCCAATGGGTTCAGATTTTAATTTTTATAGTATATCTTCTGATAATAAGCGCATGTCTATTGATGCGCGGCCATATAGTGACAGGGTAGTACTACTGGGTGTAAGTAGTGCCTATGCACAGCAATTCGTTATAAGGGCCGATAATATTTCAGTGCCCGCAGGCAAGTCGCTGATACTACATGATAAGTTGCTGGATACATACACTACTATGAATGCCGGTAGCGAATATAGTTTTGCTATAACTGGCAACAGGGCCACACAAGGTAATAACAGGCTGGAGTTGCTATTAAGGCCCGCAATTACGGAAAGTAATAAAGCTACAATTTCCATTGCTCCTAATCCTGCGACCAACAATGTAGCTGTTACCTATGCTTTTGCAGAAGAAGCTGTTACAAATATCAGGGTAACGGATGTTTCAGGTGTGTGCGTGTTCAATAAAGGTCTTGGTAGCACCCAACGTGGTACTGCAACCTTAGAGCTTGGCGGTTTTGCACCCGGTGTCTACATGGTAGAGATCACATCTGCCACGCAAAAAGTGACGGCAAAACTGGTGAAAGAATAAAGAGTTTACCCCTTATGTTTTAATAAAAGAAAGTGAGCCGTTCATATTTATGAACGGCCTTTCCATTATTGTCCTATAAATGGCTTGCCAGCACCTGGCTTTTATAAATGGTATATAGCGAGCCCGGCAGGATAGACAATAGTTGTTTTTTCCTTTCGTGCTCTGTAAAAAATGAATGCGAAAAGGAATATACGAATACGTTCTCTATTGCATTCTTTACTGTTTTGTTACCGTTATTGTATAGATCTTCTGCCAGCCTGAGACACTTTTTTGCCCCTGCAAGGTTTTTATTCACAAATTGCTCATTCACATACCGGATCATGTACCGGGCCACATCATATGCATTGCGGCATTGTTCTGTGTTGCAGACGCCCGAAAGTTCTGGTATCTCTTTAGCTACATATCCGGTTATTTCATCCTGGGCTATCATAGTTGGTTATTTTACAATAGCCAAAGAAAAAAGCATGCCTAAGTGCCGGAGCAATAGGTTAAAGTTTTTGTAAACGGATATGTCCTCTCGTCATACCATCCTGGGCTTTTACCATACCTACGTACGCTCCTGCAGGTAGCTCCTCGATGGAATAGGTGTTATTGGCCAGCGTTTTATAGGCTACCTGCCTGCCGGTAATGTCGAATAACACTAGTTCGTCATCGGGCTGCATGCCCTGCACGCTGAATGAACGTTGCACAGGGTTGGGGAATGCTGTGAATTGCGCAGTTTGTGTGCCTATGTTCTGCACGCCCAGGTGGCTGGAATATAGGGCTTCATCAAGTATATCGGGCCTGAAGACGTAATAGTATGTTAGAACGGCGCCCCCACCGGAGTTTATCGTGCCCAGGTCGTAGATAATACCCATGGCAGCGTTCGTATTCAGGCTATCGTTCAGGCCATACATACAGCTGGTATCGCCAAAGTTCAGCAGATCTATAGTATTAGCATTAGGTATTTGTCCGTGTTTGTCTATGAATGCTGTTGCACGGAAGTCTTTTGTTGCCAGTGCCATATAGGCATTGTTGTATATGCTGCCCCGGGATGTTACTACAGCGCGGTTGCCCGTGTCGGGTGCCTGGTACAATATCCTGTTCCAGGTAGACGCGTTGCCAGAGATACTTTGATCGTTATGTGGATTTACCCAACGCATATAATACATATCACCCGCCGCCGACAATGACATGTTCTCGATAATAACAGTTATCGTCATGTACAGTTTCGACTTGTTGAGCGTTACAAATTGGGTAAGATAAACGCCGTTGTAGCTCGACTGTGTCTTGGCCTCTATGGTCGTGCCGCCATTCAGGGTGTCAGTAAAGCCATAGATATAGGCTGTCATATTATCAATACTGTCATGGGTGGCCGCGTCACTGTTCCATGCATTCTTTTGCTCGCCGTTAAACATAAGGCTCCAACCTTCGTTTGCACCGCCCGGCAATATAAAGTCGCCATAAAAAGGTGTAGCGCCTGTTGTCCAGCCATCTTCATCGGGGTCGGCAATTACGCCCAGCGATATGCCGGTATATAAAGATCCGGTGCACCTTGGTGAATTATAAAGCGATGTGGACCAGTTGGCATGAGACCCGGTTGGCGGAGCAGCACTCGCACCCAATGCACCATTCCAGTTCACACCAGCCTCTATTTTGTCGCCCAGCAGGAACATACTGCAATCGCTTATCTGCGCACTGGCGCTAAAATGCCCGGCAATAAGCCCTGCGGCCGATAGTAATGCCAGCTTGAAGGTAGATGCATTTTTCATATCAGGTGTGTTTTGATGCTAAGAATGTCGGTGTTAATCGGGAGTAATTCAAAGTTAATGATATTTATTGTTTTACACCATAGTGTGTCTTTCCCTCAACTAAACTTACCGGCTAATATTCATAGTATATAAGCATTGGAATTTTACACATTTTTTTAGATATTTGTTCCACAAACCATTTAATTACTTCATATTTGCTTTAACCGACCTCATAATGTCCAAATACTTACTATCCGCCTTTTTCGTATTGTTCTCCCTGCAATCGGTAAATGCCCAGTATAATTACACCTACAACAACCGGAAAAAGTATACTGCTGCAGTGATGATCACTAATCCCCTTGGCTTTTATACTAAAATAGGCGGTGGATTAGAGCTGAGGTTACGGCAAACTTCCGTCGTTATTAATGCTGCTACATATAATGGTATATACGAAGGCAAGCAATACAGGTTTGAAGTAGATAAGTATATCAAGACCACTAAAAAGAACGAGTCTTTCTGGTATGTGAAGGTTTGTGGTGGCGACGCTACGTACAATCCTACCAAGCTTACTTTGCTGAACGATAATAGTAACACTGCAGTAGGGCCCGTAAATTACATTGGTGGTGGTATAGGTCTTGGTCGCCGTATATACATGAAGCAACATTTCTTTTTGCTGTTGAATGCAGGCCTTAAATATGTAGCACTACCTCCCGATTTTTCTGATGAGAAAGCTGAGAAATTCCGCCTTTTCTTTGCTACCGGTCCGGGTTCAGTAGTGGATGCGAACCTTCGTTTCGGATACCAGTTCTAAAACAACCTACAACTTCTCTTATGAGGAACATCTGTATTACCCTTATTGTTTTGTTCAGCAGTATGCAAATGGCTACTGCAAAAGGTAACAAGATCGACTACTATGGCCGCAGGCACTATCATTTTGCCATTGGCGTTACTAATCCGTTGAGTGCCTATACCAAATATGGTGCACAGGTGGAAAACAGGTTGCGTAATTATTCTTACCTGGTGAGTTATACCAAATATATGGGTGCTTATCCGGGTCATCAATATTCTTGGGAATCACAATTTTATCTGCGTACCCGTAAGCGCGACCAATACTACCTGTATTTTCGGGGCATTGCCGGAGATGCAGGCCTGGATACTCGTAAGCTCTCGTTGTGGGGCGATAAAAGCAACATATTAATAGGAGATTACGATAAGGATCTGAAATTTAAGTTTGGCCTTCCTTACCTGGGCGGGGCGTTGGGGTTCGGTAAGCGTTATAATTTTAATGTGCTTTTTGTGCGTTGGAATTTAGGTGTACGGGCATGTGCTATTGTAGGTGACTATCCCGATACTGAACGAAACATGTTCCGATTGATGTTCCTGACAGGCCCTACATCCATATTGGAATTTAACGTACACGTCGGCTTGCAATTATAGTCTGCTCAATAATATTTACTTGTTCTGCCTGCTCTTCGCGAGTAGGCAGTTTTGTTTTATAGCATTATTGTTAGGCAATGGTTGAAAGTATGTGGTGGTGATCAGTTAAGAATAGAGATCCTAATTGTGTTCGCGATTTAGAATCCTCAGAAATGTACTGATGCCCACTACCAGTAAGGCTCCGATCACATTAAGCCACAGGAAGGATACGATATCTGCTATATAGACTGCGATAACGATAGCTTCCGTAATGATGGCCGCAGTAAATACTGCCGTACCATTGATACGTTTCATATAGAAAGCTACCAGGAATATGCCGAGGATGGTGCCGTAGAATAGAGATCCTAATACATTTACTGCCTCTATTAAAGAGCCTAATTGGGCGGCAAACATGGCCACACCAATACAGAACAGACCCCATGCCAGGGTATGCCACCGGCCATACTGTAATTCCTGCTTTTCTGTGAGGTGCTTACGGCCGCGCAGGTGAAGGTCCATAAGAGAGCATGCGGCCAGCGAATTGAGCGCAGCTGAAATAGAGCCCCACGATGCCAGGATGATCACAGCGAATAATAAGCCGATAACACCCTGTGGCAGGTTGTGGCGCACAAACCACAGGAATATATAGTTCGTATCGCTCTTGTCGGGGCCGTAGTTATTGTCGGATATGAGTTTAGCGGTGGTGTCGCGCAGGTTGCTGATCTGTTGCTGCGTTTGTTTGAAAGCGGTTACTGTTTGCTCATGAACTGAACCATTATCAGAGCGATGGCGGAGCATTTCCACTGCCTGGCCTTCCAGTTGGCTGTTCAGCCTACTGTATTTTTCCTGTAGTGCTGCTGCTTCCTGTGGTTGAGCCTTGTGGAACTGTGCTAATGCAGTGCTGTTAGAATATAGTGGACCGGGATTGAAGCTGTAGAGCACAAACATGAACACGCCGATCATCAGTATGAGGAACTGCATCGGGATCTTTACCAGGCCGTTGAGCAGCAGCCCCAGTTTACCATCACGGTCGTTTCGGGCTGTGATGTAGCGGCCCACCTGGCTCTGATCGGTGCCGAAATAGGAGAGTGCCAGGAAGAACCCGCCGATAAGACCACTCCAAAGATTATACTTGTCTTTCCAGCTGAATGAAGTAGTGATGATATTGAGCT
The DNA here is from genome assembly GCA_947455215.1 of Chitinophagaceae bacterium. Taxonomy (GTDB): domain Bacteria; phylum Bacteroidota; class Bacteroidia; order Chitinophagales; family Chitinophagaceae; genus Flavipsychrobacter. Next base: position 14,422 of record CANGNA010000060.1, on the reverse strand, counting down.
TACCTGATTTGCCGGCAATATACATGGCATCGCTGACAGATACACCCGCCGGCAGCCTATGAATGAGCAGGTAGCCTGCAATACCCATAGAGCCAATAATAACCAGGAACTGTAGTTTTTGTGTATGCGCCACGGCCTTTGCACCACCGGTATAGGTATATATAAGCAATAGCCCGCCGGTAATAATATTGGCGAGGTAAATATTGATGCCGAGAATGGATGAAATGATGATAGCTGGTGCATAGATGCTGATACCGGTGGACAGCCCGCGCGATACGAGGAACAGTAACGAGGTAAGCAGGCGTGTTTTCCTGTCGAAGCGCTGTTCTAAGTATTCATAGGCAGTAAAGACATTCATCTTCCGGAATATGGGAATGAAAGTGGCGCTGATGACCACCATGGCTATGGGCAGCCCAAAGTAGTATTGCACAAAACGCATCCCATCAGTATAAGCCAATCCCGGTGCAGAAAGAAAGGTGATAGCGCTGGCTTGCGTGGCCATGATGCCGAGCAGAATGATGTACCAGGGCATCTGTCTGTCGGCCAGCAGGTAAGAGTGGGCACTACTTTGCTTACGACCTTTATACAGGCCATAGGCTATCGTAAATACTAACGTGATAAACAGGACAGACCAATCGGTAGTGCTCATTGCCAGGCGTGGGTAAGCCAAAGATAAAGTGCTATCTGTATAAATAGTGCAGCAAGTACGGCAAAGTACCAGTAATTCCAGTTGGTATTTTTATGGCTGGCCAAGCTATAGTTATGGCGGTTTGGTTAAAGCGCCAGCAAAGCTACAACAAGAATTGCGATCAATACAGCGATCGGGATAGCGCCTAAAATAATGGCCCACACGGCCTGCTTATAATACCTGTTGCGGCGGTCGGCAGCCATGATACCCATAATGAGTGCAGGTATAGCCGTCAGGCCATAAAGAGGATAAATGCCAAGTATACCGAGTATTAAAGCTGTCTTGGCGGTTTTTTCCCTGTTAACATATGGTTTGTTATACGTTTTACTACCAAACGATCGTTGTTTGTAGGCCTGGTTCGATGGTTCTTCCTCAGTGTACAGTTTCTCTCCTTTGTATAATACCGGACTGTCCACAATAGCAGTACTTGCGCAGGCAGGGCGTATGATGAATGCAGCTGAGGCTGTGCGCGATGTGCAAAGCATTATTGCCAATAAAATAAAAAACAGGTGTTTATAAAGTCTCATAACGATATATGCGTGTTAGATATATGCGCAATAACTATGCCATTTTTCCGTAAACATATAAAAAAGAGCAGCAGGATACCCCGTTGCTCTGAAAATTATTGTTATGCTAAGACTATTACAGCAGTGCCAGCAGCGCTACGATACCTATTACCAAACCAATAACGGCCAGCAGGTGATATTTATAGCCGGAGCCGAGGCCGATGATACCGAAGATGAAGGCACCGAGGGAGAAGAGTACAAAGCCTACATAGGTAAAGGCAAGCAGTGCCAGTATACCGAACACAAGGGCCAGGATGCCGGGCCAACCCGGACGGCCATCGGTATCGCCAACAACCACATCGGGGTGGATCTTAGCTTTTATTTTTTGCAGCAGGCTCAGTTCTTTAGCTTTAAAGGTTGTCGCTTTAGCAGGTTTGGCTGTGGTCACTGCGGTCTCGTCAGCAGCGGGTTTTGCTGTAGCCTCAGTGGCAGCCGGGTCAGCTTTCTTGATCACAAATGCGCCGTAGCTTAAGTTAACGCCTCCAAAAAGGGCGATCATCAGGCAGAGAGTAATGATGCGTGTTTTCATGTTTTTTCGTTTTTAATGGTTAGTTACCTTTTTTTGACAATGCTTATAATAAGCATGCCAATATTGCCCCGGGGTACAAAAAACGAAAGCGCCCCGGTAAACGGGGCGCTTTATATTACTGTATTGATGTTGTATACTACTTGCCTATGCTCAACATGTTCATAAACAGCCTGATAGCTCCTTTATTGCCAGCGGGCAACTGCCTGTTGAAAGACAGTGGTGTGTAGATATAGTAGCCCTTGCCCAGCTTGGTGTATAACGTGCCGCCGGCCAATGGTTGTTCGTTGGCATCGTGCATACTGAAGAGCGTTTTGTATTGCTCGTCCCATTTAACGGGGAAATAAAGTCCACGTTCCTGTACCCAGTCTGCAAAGTCAACATCCATTATTTTATTAGGATAGTTGAGTATGCGCGCCTGCGGATCAGTATATATTACTGTTGCATCTTCTTCAGTTACCCTGAGTGTTGATAGTGTCATAGGGTATGGGCCTATTTTGGTAGTGGCCATATCCTGCAGGGTGTTGTATTGCATCACCAGCGTACCTCCGTTTTCAGCATATTTGAACAATACCGGCAACCAGTTACTCATACGTTTTTCTACGTTCACTGCACGGATGCCGGTAACTATTGCATCATACCTCATCAGTGATGAAGCGTCCTTCAGGTCGGCGTCTTTCAGCATGTCTACCTGCACACCAGCCTCGCGCAGTATAGCCGGGATGTTGTCTCCCGCACCTTCAATATAGCCTATGCGTTTAGCTGTTACCTTCCAATCCTTGCGCAATACTTTGGCATAAGGGGTGGTGAAGTACTGCAGTGTTGGTATGTGGCTATATTGTATGAGGTGTTGCGACTTGATGTAAGACGTATTATCAGCCTCGAGCGTGGCGAAAAGGAAGAACTCATGCTCCTTGCGGCCATTCACCACTTCAGGGCGGATGTGCACAAACACCAGGCTATCGGTGCCTGCTGATACGGATAAGTTGGGGACGGTAGCTACAGTACCCTTGTTGTCGGACAGGTACAGTTTGCCGCCGGACAGTGCTTTTTCTGCATGTAACTTAACCGTTACATCAACAGAGCCATCAGGGTTAGATATCAATACATTGTTGGTGAATGATAACTCTGCCTTAGGCACTATGCGCAATTGCTCTACTACATCGCCCTTTACAGGGTCTAGCTTTTTATAAGACAGCGGCACCTCAATATTGAACTGCTCATCACCTATCTGCACAGTTATGGCAGCATTCAGCTTGTTGGGTGTCTCCGGCAGGCCTTTGGTCAGGTCTTCGGGAACACTGAATGCACCCGGGCTTTCAGGCTTTTCATGCAGCCAGTATGGTTCCGTGAGCGGAGCATTGGCAGCAATAGCCACAGTATGCTCATACTTCATCAGTGAGTCGTTGCTGATGTCTTTGTTCATGGCCACTTTATCACCCTCGGCCCAGGTAATATCTTTCAACGTTACCGTAACACCGGCAGAGCGGGCAATTACCTGAAGTGTGAACGGCAGTGTACTACCTGCAACAGTTTGTGGCATTTTGGTATACACTTCGGCCATCAGGCCGCTACAGTCGAGTATGATCTTATCCAGCTCGGCCAGCTTTTCTTTACGCCAATAAACATCCTGCACGGTTGCTATCTTTTTACGCACTGCCAGCAATGCAGGTAAGCTGGCGTCGGGGTGGCGGAAATCAAATGCCTTTTGGATAGCCTTAATATCAGCACCGATATCTTTGCGGCCCACGCGCCCCCATGTAATATCTATACCCTCAAAAAGAGAGCTATCAGCAGGAGTGCCATCTACCAGCTTGAAATATTCAGTCTGGATGCCGGGTACACTTGGTGTGCCTGCTCCCTGGCTTTTGTGTACGCTGCGGCTGGCACCTGCCAGTTCGCCTGTACTCATGCCAAGGGTGGAGGAGTAGTCGCCCACGGCTACCTTCAGTTGGTTGTCGGCAGTGGTGTTGCGGTCGCCAAAACGGTAGGTGTTCCAGAAGATGCGCTTAGGCTGCCATGGCTTGAAAAAGATAAGATGGTCGGGGTATTTTGCTTTATCGCCAGCTGCTTTGAAAGCTTCTGCAGCTATAATGGCTGATGCAGCATGCTGACCGTGGCCTGCAAGCGTATCGGGTGGGAAACGGCAGATCACTACATCGGGACGGAACCTGCGCATGATCCATACGGCATCGCCCACCAGTGTCTTTTCGTCCCAGTGCTTAAAGGTTTCCTGGTAACTTTTAGAGAATCCGAAGTCTATGGCACGGGAGAAGAACTGCTCTGCGCCATCTATCTTACGGGCTTCCATCAGTTCGTGCGTGCGAATGAGGCCCAACGCTTCGCCCTGCTCGCTGCCCAGTATGTTCTGGCCGCCATCTCCGCGGGTAAGCGACAGGTAGCCGGTACGGATGTTCTTTTCATTGACCAGCCACGCCAGCAGGCGCGTATTCTCATCGTCCGGGTGGGCAGCCACATATAACACATTTACCAGGTGGCGCAGTTGTGCGATCTCGTGATATATCTTATCAGAACTGGCTGGCCTTACCTGCTGTGCATTAGCCGAAACAGCTATACCGGCTGCTACGACCAATGAAGAAACTTTTTTCAACATAGATGTTATTTTGACGTATGCCAGCCCCTCTGGACTGGCATACGGTTCATTATCACTCACTTTTATTTAGTTCCCGGAATTTTGGTACTCGGTACTTGGTACTCGGTACTTGGTACTCGGTACTTGGTACTTGGTTCCTGGGATTTTGACACTTAAAAACTTAGTACGTTTTCTTGTCGGTAGCAAAGTTGCCGCGGTTGATCTCCTCTATCAAAGAAGTTGCGTTGTGGTTGTACTCTGCTTCAAAGGCGCCTCCCTTAGCGGTCTCCATAGACTTTTTTGCTGCTTCTATTGCTTTAGCATTATGACCGAGTTTCTTTTCGATACGGGCCTTCAGCCACCACATATAGAAAGCCGTTGGTTCTGCCTCCAGCGCTTTATCAACGTATTGGTTGGCCACATCCAGCTTTATATTCTTCTCGTTGTAGTAGTTAGCCACCTGGAAGTATGGCGTAGTTGGATGGTTGATAGCCTTATCAATGCTGGCTTCGATGGCATCGTTACTCAGCGCTTTTACAGGTATCTGTATGCGCGTACGCTCCCACACCAGTTCTATTTTGCACGTTGAGTAGCTAATGTCGGTCACTTCTATAGTGAATGTCTGGCACACGCCTTCCATCCTGTTAGGCTTTACGGTAAAGCGCAGTACATCATTCTCTCGGCTATAGCCACCGGCACCCCAGTTGCCTACGCCTGTGTTGAAGATCACCTCCCAGCTTTCTTTGCCCGGAACAGTGTACAACGCATATTCGCCGGCCTTCAGTTTAGTACCGTTGATCTCTACATCCTCACCAAATTTCACCTTAGTAGCACCGTTGGCACCAGTGCGCCATACATTGCCATACTGCACCACATCGCCAAATATCTTGCGGCCACGCATAGACGGGCGGCTGTAGGTGATATCTATACTTGAGGTGGAGAATTCCTGGCTCACTTTGGCGGTGGGGCTCAAAGACGGCAGCTTGAGCTGCGCGTGCGAGAAGGAAAATGTGCCTGCCAGCAGCAGCGCAGAAAGTAAGAAACGTTTCATGTTACTTTGTGTGTTTTGTGTAGTGAAATTACGAAGTATGTACATACAGATAACTTTATTGGCTCTATAGCCCTATAATTGTTTTGTTACATTTCCTCTTTGCGCACGTTGGCCCAGGTAGTAGTGGCATAGCTTTCCCAGATGAACCATAACAGCGCTACTGAAAGGAAAGCCAAAGTGAGCTTCAGCCACCATATTTCCATAGAAAGGTAATGAGCAAAACCCAACACGCCGGGTATCAACATCGTCAATAGCGACCTGACCACCCGGCCACCGCTTTGCTTCATATGTTCCATAGACGAGAACGGCAACTGGCGCATGCTGATACGCGCCATGCATATGGCCAATACCAATACATTGATCATAGCCAGCAAGATATCGGGCACGACGGATATACCCCATATATACAGGATAAAGATGGTAATAGCTATGAAGAAGGGGAGGAACAACTTGACACACAATGCTTTAAATGCACCTATCATTACCTTTCCCGGAGGATCTACGGGCGACGAATAGAACACCCATGCAGCCTTATACTGGTCGGACATCAGCATGTAGCTAAGCCCGTTGATGAGCACATAAGATGACATGTAGAGCAGCAATAAGTATTTACGACTCCCGTGCAGCGCACTGAATGCCTCGGCTATAGAGCTGCCGTTTTGTGTGAGCAGGTAGATAAAATAGATAGGTATAAATGCCATAGATGGGTACACGCGCATACGGAAGGTGCGGCTGCGTGATGTTTGCAGCCAGGCCAGCATGAACCCGGCTTTGGCTGCATCGCTGCGATTGAAAAGTGTAGCCAGCTTCAGGTAGAGCCTGTTTTGCTTAGCTTTCTTGCCCCTTGCTGTTATCGGCATACTTACTTCTGCACCATCAATGCCGGCTATTTTACGGGTAAACTCCGGAGCCAGCCAGCGTACCAATGCCACAATGCAAAATACCGGTACCAGCAGGCCGCATAGAGTTGTTACCACGCCACCACCCAATAGCGTAGGGTGTCCCAGCCACTTCCAGAAGCTGGCCAGCCAGTAAGATGGTACGAACTGCACCCACCGGTACCTCGCAGGGTCCAGTGCATTGACATCGATATTGATATTGCGCGGACGCAGGTAAACAATGGCAAAGAACACCACGGAGGCAATGACCTGGAAATAACTGATGATGTCTTTAAATCGCTCGGCGGTGGTCAGCTTTAGTATGATAAGATACACACCATTGACCACGAACAGCGACATAAACGTAAGCAGCGTGATGGCGATAGGAAACACGAGCGTAGAGGTCCATCCATCCTGGTAGGTGAGCAGGCACCACGCCGCGAACGACGTAGGGATGACCATGCGCATCAGGTAGATAAATATATGCAGCAGCTTGGCCAGTACCAGTGTGCGGTCGTCAATGGGGCGGGGGAAAAGCGTGTATTTGTCTTTATTATCGAACAGAGCGTTGGAAAAATCCGTGATCAGGCTCAATGTCAACATCAGGAAGATGATAGTAAAGTACAGCGCCAATGAAATGACCCTGTCCGGCACCACAAACAGCGGCAGACTGTAGAACGCCCCCATAAAGGTGAAGAGGATGGTACTGGTGATGGTACCATGCTTTATCTCCTTTTTCTGGGTCTGGCGGCGGCCAAAGCCTATAGGCCTGCGGTTGTCTATCATCAGGCGCATGTCCAGTATGGCACTTAGCTGATCGGTATCGGCACCAAGGCTACGCCAGAACGGTGCAGGCAGCATGGCAAACTTTAAAAACAATTTGTTCATGCTGTTATAGTTTTAGGTCGTTACGGTCGCTCATAGCTGCGGCCAGATCATCGGCACGCTGTACAAAATCGCCATTAGAGGTAAGCCTGGAGAATATCTGTTCCAGCGTATCGCTGTTGCCCTGCTTCAGCTCTTCTATGGTACCATCGGCTATGATGGTGCCGTTGTTGATGAGAATGATGCGGTCAGAAACCTTTTCTACCACATCCATCATATGCGAGCAGTAGAAAATGGTCTTGCCTTCCTGCTTCAATGCCTGCAGCAACTCTTTTACCAGTATCACGGCATTGGCATCAAGGCCGGATAGCGGCTCATCCATAAACACTATAGAAGGGTTGTGTAACAGTCCTGATGTAATGAGCACCTTTTGGCGCATACCCTTAGAGAAGCTGTCCATGCGCTGGTCCATATTATCTATAAGACCAAAAGAGGTCAGCATGCGTGTGGCACGGTCTTCAATTATATGGTCGTCCAGCTTATACAGTTTACCTATAAAGGTCAGGTATTCCCGCGGGGTTAGCAGGTCGTACAATTCGGCCAGTTCTGGTATGTAGCCCACTTTGCTTTTTACCTCCATCACACTGTCACGCAGGTTCTTGCCCAGCACGGTCACCTGGCCGTCGTAGTCCTGTATAATGCCGGTCAGTATCTTTACCGTGGTCGATTTGCCGGCACCATTAGGGCCTATATAGCCTATTATCTGCCCCGGGGCTACCTCCAGGTTAATGTTGTTAAGCACTGTTTTATCGCCATATTGCTTGCGCAGGCCTTGTATGGTTATGATGGGTGTCATACGTAGTAGTTGAATAAAAAATAAAGGTAAGCGTTCTGCTTACCTTTTTCATATGTTGTATTTTTAGTCTTTCAACAGCCTGAAGGCGTGTGTCCACTGTCCGCCCAGCATGCCCGGTATGCACCATAACATACACAATGGCTCTATAGCACGTGCGGCAGTGTCTTTGCCCATATCCGCCACTTCCCAGCCAAACTGGTCCAGTATGCCACTCACTTCGGACTTGGCAGCATCATTATTACCACAGATAAACATGGTAGGTTTGCTGCTCATATCCGGGTTTACCATGCGCGGGCTGCCCACGGAATTGAACGCCTTCACAAAATGTAGTTCGGGGAACTGTGTTTGTAAGCGCTCCATCAGCGATTCTTCGAGCGTAGTAAAGAATTTCAGTACGCCGTTCTCAGGTGGCGCGTCCGCTATCGGGTTAGTGGCATCGATTATGGTTTTCTGGCGCATGTTCTGCGGGCCCGCCATTTCCAGCGCTTCAGCAGCCACGCGGCCTTTCACAGCCAGTACTATTATGTCGGCAAACTTTGCCGTTTCTTCAAAGCTACCTACAAGGCCCTTGCCTGCTGTGCCTTCTTTCCACTTGTCCAGCTTTTCAGCGCTACGGGTACCCAGCATCACCTGGTAATTATGTTTCAGAAAGCCATTGCCCAGTACCTGTGCCACCTGGCCCGATCCTATTATGCCTATTTTCTTCATGGAATATTTTTCAGGAAAATTAGAGGGATTTGTCAACGCAAAAAAACGTGGCCGTATTTATATTTTCTATGTGCTAATTGTAGTGGTAGTAACTGCTATTTATTAAGGTAATAGACTATCATACCCAGCACAATGTCCTTGCTGTCGTTCCAACGTTGTTGGTTCCAGCCATGCCCGTTGCCAGTCCATGGAATGAATGTGGTCGGTATCCCCCGGGCGAGCAAAGAATCTTCCAACACCAGCGATTGAGACGTGTATACGATAGAATCGGCTGTGCCATGCATAATGATGGTGGGTATCGCACCGTCCAGGTGATAGAGTGGGCTGGCGTCGTGCCACGCCGCCTGGTTGGTTGCATATGGACCAAGAATGGCCTCGACATCACCATTTAATAAGCCTGCAATGATATCCGGAGCTGTAAGGTCAGCAGGGCCAAAAAGATCGGTAACCAGTTTTATGCGCCCGGCAGCATTGCGCGTATAGGCATATTGCAATGCCAGGTGTGCGCCCGAACTGCGCCCAAACAAGCTTAACTTATCCGGGTTGATATGCCATTGTGCGGCATGAGCGGTTATATAGTCTATGGCCAGGCCTATATCATCCAGGCAGGCCGGGTACTTATAGGTACTACCCAAACGGTAATTGATCGTTACCATAGCCATGTTGGCATTGCAAAGCAGGGTATCGAGACCAAGCCCGTTGAAGTCGTCTTTATTGCCGGCTACCCAGCCGCCGCCATGTATAAATATGACAACGCCTGTTGTCTGGCCATCTGCGTCGGCCGGTATGTTCACATCCATGTTTTGGGTGGCGGTATCAGTGGTGGCATATTGCACATTCTTATACGTAGTGAATGGTGCTTGCCTGTATCTGGTGGTGTCAATAGGGGTTGATATTGTAGTCTGGTGATGACAAGATGTGTTAAATAATGCAAAAAGTGGTAGAATAAGTACCCAAATACGGTGCATGGTGCCAGGTTTCACATACAACGCAAGAACAGAAAATATATTTTTGAGTTACGGATATATTTTCTCCGCTTTAAAGCCCTTAAAATTTGCCACGGTAATATCATTTTTTACTGGCATGGTCTGTTTACTAGGGTTTTCTGCATGGGGATAATATGTTTATGATACCTAAATATACCTGCCAAGTGTCGAAAACAAAAGCTGCATTAAATAAGCGATGGGTCGCTATAACCGGCGATCCGGCGTCTTACTCTATGGAAAACAGGGCGTTCAACCTTGTAAGTGTCATCAGCCTGCTAGCTATGATATGTATGTTCATCATAGATATTTGTATTGGGCAATGGCAAATGTCTATCGTGATACCTTGCTTATTCGTATTTCAGTTTTTTCTCTATTATCAGTCGCTTGTTAAAAAGCGTTATCGCACACAGGTCCTTCTTTATGGACTGGTTTCCTATGCGGGTCTCGCTGTCAATTACCATTTCAACTCGGGTGTAGGCGGTCCAACCATGTTTATATTTTTTCTTATTTTCCAGTTGCTGCTCACGATCGCGCCGTCGAGGTATAGCATACTATGGACCGCATTAAATATATTGCTCGCCGGAGGTCTTTACCTTTCTGAATACCTGCATCCGGATTGGTACCCGGACACATACCCTACGCGTGGGTCAAGGTTGATCGATTTTGCCTTTACCTATCCTATTGCGATCATTTTCATATACTTCATCACTACATATCTCAAAAAATATTACAAATCTGAAAAACGTATCGCGGAAGAGCGTCTGGTAGCTATAAAGGAACAGAATGAAGTGATGTTGAAGCAAACGGCGGCACTGGAACACATGAACGCCGAAAAGAGCAAAATGTTCTCCATCATCTCGCACGATCTGCGTGCTCCCATCGATTCTATAAAAGCTTACCTGGAAATATTATCGCGTAGTTTAGTTACTGCCGAGGAAAAGGAGGCCATAGAAGATGAACTGCTGACGCAGGTACGATACACTTCGGAACTATTGCAGAATATGCTGCACTGGTCTAAATCGCAAATGCAGGGGTTACAAGAAAAACTGGTGCCCCTCAATCTTAAAGAATTGATCGATGAAATGGGCAGCTACCGTTTGTCGGGTGCCTCAGTAAAAGGTGTCAAACTCACTTATTCCATAGATAAAGAGGTGGAAGTGATAGCTGATGCAGACATGCTTAAGGTGGTGATGCGCAACTTGTTAGGTAATGCTGTAAAATTTACGCCAGTCGGTGGGGAAGTGGTGATAAAAGCAACAAGAAATGGAGACAATGTGGAGGTGTCTGTAAAGGATAGTGGCATCGGCATTCCTGCGGCCCGGCAGCAGGAACTGTTCACGCTGCATTCAGAAACCACTTTTGGCACCAATAATGAAAAAGGGGTAGGCCTTGGTTTATTGTTGTGTAAAGAATTCATGGAGCGCCAGAACGGTTCCATTTGGTTCGAAAGCGCTGTAGGCGAGGGTACTACATTTTATATATCGCTACCTGTATCGCGTGTATAGGGCACATCTCCCCGTGAAGATGACGGCCATCACCGATAAATTTTGATAATTCGCCGACATTGCATGGTATATAACTACTTCTGTGTGTACTTTTGAAAAAAATATAAAACTAAAATGAAAGGACTATACATTTTCCTCGGCATCGTAGTATTGTTGGTATTAATGGGTGGTTGCAGCTACAACGGTATGAACCGCAGCCGTGTAGACGTAGATCAGAAATGGGCTGATGTACAGAGCAGCTACCAGCGTCGTGCTGATCTGATACCCAACCTGGTAGAGGTGGTAAAGGGAGAAGCTAATTTCGAAAAATCGACACTTACCGATGTGATACAGGCCAGGGCTAATGCTACATCGATCAAGATCGATCCTAAAGACCTGACACCTGAAAAATTGCAGCAGTTCCAGGCAAGCCAGGGGCAGTTGAGCCAGGCACTTGGTCGCCTTATGGTGGTATCAGAGCAGTATCCTAACCTGAAATCGAATGAGAGTTTCCGCCAGTTACAGGATCAGCTGGAAGGTACAGAGAACAGGATAAAGACCGCACGCGATGCCTTCAACGGTTCTGTTAAGGATTACAACATCCAGGTAACTTCTTTCCCTAAAAATGTGCTGGCAGGCATGTTCGGCTTTAAGGAAAAAGCAATGTTCCAGGCCGATCCCGCTGCTCAGAGCGCACCAAAGGTTAAGTTTTAGTACCGCATAGCTCCTGGCTCGTTTTTGCTGAAAGCTCTGAAAGAGCGGAAGATAGTAGCCCGGGACATAGTCCCGGGTTAATAATAAAACCGGCAGAGCTCTGAAAGAGCGAAAGATATCTATATAATAACTGACAAAAGATCGGCAATTGCTGAAGTTGCAGATCATACACAATTCATCATATGTTCTCGCTATTCAAAAAGAAGCCGCTCCTGGACAAGGAGACACAGCAAAAAGTAGAGGCTGCCATACAGCAAGCCGAAAGCGGGACCACTGGTGAGATTCGTGTGTATATAGAATCGCACTGTAAAACGGCCGACCCTATGGAAAGGGCCAGGGAGGTATTTGCTGCCCTGGAGATGTTTAAAACCGAAGCTCGTAATGCAGTGTTGGTGTATGTAGCCACTGCCGACCGCAAATTTGCCTTGTTTGGCGATCAGGCCATTTACGAGCAAGCCGGAGGGCCTGCGTTCTGGCAGGCAGCTGCCGATAAACTGACAGGGCACCTGCGTAAGAACGAATTGGGTAACGGACTCGCTGATTGTATCCTGACGCTCGGAAGTGCCCTGGCAGCACAGTTCCCCGCAGGGCCAGGTAAGAACGATAACGAGCTGTCTGACGAAATAGTATTTGGAAAATGATGACCAGGATATATAATTACGCAACACGTGTATTGGCCGTTATGGCCATACTGGTCACTTTCTCTTTGTCAGTATGGGCAGAGGATAAGGTATACCCCGATAAGCCTAACCCGGCCAGGCTGGTCAATGACTATGCCCACCTGTTATCTGATGCGCAGCAGGCACAGCTGGAGCAAAAGCTGGAAGACTATGCTAATAATACTTCCACGCAGATCACCATTGTTACCATGTCTAATCTCGGTGGACACGATGTTTCCGAGTATAGCGTACATGTGTTCAACGACTGGGGATTAGGTCAGGAAGGTAAGAACAATGGTGTGTTGATGCTGGTGGCCCTCGACGATGGCTACGGTAAGCGCAAAGCATGGATAACCGTAGGTAAGGGATTGCAGGGTGTGCTTACAGACGCTAAGTCGGGACAGATATTCCGCAACGAGATGGTGCCCGCCTTTAAGGAAAAAGACTATTTCAAGGGACTTTCCGATGCATCAGACGCTATAATTGCCGTAACCAAGGGTGAATATACCAACGAAAATAAAGGCGAGCGCAGCGAGGAACGTAGCGGCCGCTCTCGTGGGCATGCACCATTCCTGTTGGTATTCATTATTTTTATTATCATCATTATTATTACCCGTCGCCGCGGTGGCGGTGGTGGTGGCGGCGGTATCGGTGATATAGCCACAGGTATGATACTTGGCAACATGCTTGGTCGCGGTTCACGTGGTTGGGGTGGTGGCAGCGATTGGGGCGGAGGTGGAAGTGGTGGCTTCGGCGGCTTTGGCGGTGGCAGCACCGATGGTGGTGGCGCAGGCGGTAGCTGGTAAATATTATCATTACCCAAGAACACTTCATTAATTTACGTCTATAGATACGGCTGCACATCACAGCCGTATTTTTTTAATCGGTCCTATAAATATGAATATTCGCAACCTTTTTCTATGCCTGTTGCTTGCTGGTGGCATGCTGGCCTCCTGCAAAAAATCCGAAACGCCTAAAACGTACACCTATTCTGTAGGCGAACTGAAGAATATCTCGCTGAAACAATTTGCAATAAAGATACTCACAGATACCATTCCTATTCAATACAATGGAGGCACCAACGAACCGCTTACTGTAAGACTTACCCTGCCTGCAGGCGTATATTCGGTGCCGCAGAGCATCACCACTACGCCTCCCTTCAATGCGGTGTTCACATTACATTGCCGGGTGCTCGGTGCAGGCAACCTCACCGGTGTTGTGCAAACCATCAACACTGCCGGCGGCACTAAAGAAACGCCGTTCACCTTTAGTGTGGGAGCCAGCACTACGCCCTGTGTAGATCGTGTTACCGGCTACTACACCGGGGCAGATGCCTGTTCCCCCACTCACGGCGATGCGGGCTTTGATGCTGTTATCTCCACGCCCGATCCCGCCTGGGAAAAAGTGTATATACAGTTGCCGCTCGGCACGCTTACTGCTCGCGTCAATTGCAATAACACGCTGGCTATAGACCCCTACAATAATGGCGCTATATCCCTCACAGGTATCGGCACGTTCGATGATGAGCACGCCACGTTATACTATACCATCACCGGGGGCACCACCTACAATTGCACCACTACACTTACCCGCAAACCCTATTGATACCTGACACATGAACTGTGTCAATAGTCCCGTTTTAGTTGTTAGTTGCCACTTTTCACTTTTTTCAGGCATAGTTTTATTAACAATGCTTATAGCCATTGTGGAATAATGTATTGCTACACCATCCGGCTATTATATAATTTTGCATAACGTTAATGTAAATGGATGCAACCGGAGGCGGGAAGGGCAAAGCCTGGACCCCGCTGTTATTTTCTATTATTCTTATTGCCGGCATGGTGTTGGGTTTCAACCTGCGCGATACACTGCGCAGCAAACGCGACAT